>DATNKL010000084.1:0-2695 GCA_035603415.1 Candidatus Acidiferrales bacterium | reverse complement strand
GTTTGGAAGTTTTGGCGTGGGATGCGGGACGGAGGCGCCGAAACCTTCTTCAGAGCCGGCTGCCGAGGCGAAACCGGTGGCGCCAGCCATCCCTGAAGACATTCAGGATGACGCAAAACATCTACTTGGCAGCGATGCGCAAGTGCTGCTCTTCGGAGACTTGGCAAAAAATGGGAAACGGCAGTTACTGGCGGCCAATGTGGTGCCCAAAACGCCACAGAACAATGTGCCTGGTACGGTGGTCACTCGCGCGATTGTGGCGCAAGACGATGACGGGAAATGGACGGAATTGTTGCGAGTCGATGAGCATTTAAAAAACCAAAAAGGGTACTTAGGTTTGACGCCGCTTGATTCCATTACTGGATGGCGATTGCAGTATGAACAAAATCCCGAGAAGGGGTTGCAACTATATTTCACGCCATTAAAAGTGAATGGAGACACGCACGTGCTGACGATTGGAGTGCGCTGGAATCCAGCGACCAACCGTTATCAGTCTCTGGATGCCAGCTATGAGCATTTCCTGAAGGAATCCTCGACACTGCAAAATGTGAGGTCGTCACTGAGATGAGTGCGGCGGCAACAACCAGTTCAGCTTTGGAAACCAGGGCTGCAGCTGCAAACCAGCCACCGAAGGCTTCCTCGTGGAAGAATCTGCGCGGGCTTTTTCCGTATTTGAGGCGCTACCCGGGAGGTCTCGCGCTTGGGCTGCTGGCAACGGTGCTCATGGGCATCATCGGCAACATTGTGCCTCTCGCGATTGGCATCATCATCGATGTGCTAGCCGGAAGCGAGCGGCCATTTTCAAACGGCGTCGTGGTTGGCGCGCTGAAGGCCAATTGGCTCAGCACAATAATTCCCTTCTATCAGCCGTCTAGCCGGCACACGCTGGAAGTTTATTGTCTGCTGCTTATCGGACTGATTGCGATAAAGGGTGTCCTGTCATTCTCCGCCCGCTGGATATTAATCGGGGTGTCGCGCGATATTGAATTTGATGTTCGTAACGATCTGCTGGACCGCCTGCTAATTCTGGAACCGGAATTTTATGTGCGCAATCGCACCGGCGAGCTGATGTCCCGGGCGACTAATGATTTGAACGCGGTGCGCATGGTGCTGGGCCCGGGAATCATGTACAGCGCAACGACGATGATTACCATGTTGGTGGCGGTCATCCTGATGTTCAAATTGTCACCGCCCTTGACCATGTGGGTGCTGCTGCCTGTACCCATCGTGGCGGTGGTGGTACGCCACTTCGGCAAAGTGATTCACGAGTTATACGAAAAAATCCAGGCGTCACTGGCGGCAGTGTCGGTTAAGGTTCAAGAAAACCTTTCGGGTGTGCGCGTGATTCGAGCATACGCGCAGGAAGACGCGCAGATTCGCGCGTTCGACGAACCGAACCGTGAGTACGTGGCGCGTAACGTGGAATTGATACGCACGTGGAGCATGTTCATGCCGTCGTTAACGGCGTTGATTGGCACCACGTTTCTGATCGTGCTTTGGAAGGGCGGATTCTTATTTCTGCGCAACGAGCTTTCTCTTGGCGCCCTGGTAGCGTTCTCGAATTTTCTGACGATATTGGTGTGGCCAATGATTGCCCTCGGGTGGGTGACAAATATTTTTCAACGCGGCGCTGCGTCCATGGGACGGTTGACGTACATCTTGAATGCGCAGCCGAACATTGACGATCGCGGCGCAAAAGTTCCGGCCGACAAGGAAGTGCGGGGCGAAATCGAGTTTCGCAACCTGACATTCACTTATCCCACAATGTTATCCGGCGATGGAACCGCGGGTGCCGCGGCTAGCAACGGAGCCTCGGCGATAAAGGTCCCACCCAACAGGGCTGTCTCTGGTAACGGAACCGGTGCCCGCGCAAATTTCAACAATCCGATACTTAGCAACATAAATTTGAAGATACCTGCTGGGTCCACGTTGGCGATTATTGGTCCGACCGGCAGCGGGAAAACCACCCTGGCCGCGTTGGTGGCGCGATTGTGGGAAGCGCCTGCCGGAGAATTGCTGATCGATGGGAGACCGATACGCGAGTGGCCGCTGGAAACTTTGCGACGTGCCATCGGCTATGTGCCGCAAGACACCTATTTGTTCGGAGATACGCTGGGCGAAAATATCGCCTTTGGCCTGCCGAAATACGATGCCCAACGCGTTCGGAAAGCCGCCGAAGTTGCCAGCCTCGAAGGAGACATCGAGGATTTCACGGAAAAGTACGAGACGATCGTCGGTGAGCGGGGCATCACCTTGTCCGGCGGTCAAAAGCAACGAACCGCGATCGCTCGCGCGCTGGTACGGGACCCCAGAATACTGATTCTCGATGATTCCCTCTCGGCAGTGGATACCCAGACCGAGGAACGCATCCTGTCGCGACTGCGCGGGATTATGGCCGGGCGTACGACAATTTTAATTTCGCATCGCACTTCCACGGTGCAGGATGCCGACCAGATCGTCGTTTTGCGCGATGGACAAATCATCGAACGCGGCAAGCATGAGGATTTACTGGCGCGTGGCGGATATTACGCGGACCTTTATCAGAAACAATTGTTGGAAGAAGAACTTGAACGCGCATGAGTAACGCTCACGAAGAAGAAGCACTCGGAAAAGCATACGACTCGCGGCTGATGAGGCGGCTGCTGGAGTATATGCGCCCCTACAAATGGCAAGTGATCATCGCGTTGGCGCTGAC
>DATNKL010000120.1:0-30716 GCA_035603415.1 Candidatus Acidiferrales bacterium | reverse complement strand
GTCTGGTTCGTTGGCGGCATCCTCTCACTGCTCGGCGCACTCACCTACGCCGAACTCGCCGCCTCCAATCCAGAAGCCGGCGGCCTGTACTGTTATATTCGTGACGGTTTCGGCCGCGCCCCCGCATTCCTTTATGGCTGGAGTCTTTTCCTGATAATCGCCAGCGGCACCATCGCGGCGCTGGCTCGCGCTTTCACTCGCTACCTCGCCGAAATAATTCCGCTCTCACCAATCGGCGGTACCGTCGTCGGCGTAGCCATGATCGCGGTCGTCACCGCCGTAAATATCTGGGGCACTCGCAAGAGTTCCGACCTGCAAAACTGGACCACGCTCACAAAAGTCGGCATGGTAGCCATTCTCAGCGCTGTGCTGCTCTCGATGGGCCACCACGCTGCCGATTTGCCGCGAGCCCTGGGCACTTCACAACACGGATTTTCGCTACTATCAAATTTTGGTCTCGCGATGATCGCCGTGCTGTGGGCGTATGAAGGATGGCAATTCGGCACCTACAGCGCCGGAGAAGTTTTGAAGCCGCAGCAAGCTTTCCCCAAGGCGTTCCTCTTGGGCTCTTTATTTTTGATGGCTCTTTACTTGATCGCGGTAGTTGCCTATCTCGTCGCACTCGGTCCCGCGGCAGCCACCGTGAGCGATGCCATCGCAGCCAACGCCGTGAGCCTCGTGCTGGGACCGAGGGCGGGAAAAATTGTCGCCATCGCCATCCTGATCTCCACATTTAGCGCCACCAATAGCGTGATCCTCACCGCGCCGCGCGTTTTTTACGCCATGGCCAACGACAATCTCTTCTTCAAAAAACTTGCGCAGGTGCACCCGCGCTTTCAAACACCAGCATGGGCGATCATTGCCCTGGGTGTATGGTCGGCAATTCTTTCCTGCGCCGGCAAATTCGCCGAGCTAGCCTCTGGCGCAATTTTTGTCGGATGGATTTTTTACGGCTTGGGAGCCGCTGCAATTTTCCCAATTCGCCGTGCTTCAAGAGGCCTGCCAATTCCCTACCGCGTGCCAGGCTATCCCTGGACGCCGCTAATCTTCGTGATTGTCGCCGCGGCCATTGTCGGCAACGCCGTGTTTCTAGCCTTCATCGATCCCCGCCAGTTCCGCTACTTAGCCGTAGCAATCGTGATTTTCTTGCTTGGGCTCCCCGCTTATTATTTCTGGCGCAGGGAACAAACTCCCGCGTAGCTCTCGTCACATCAGGCTCAACGGGTCCATGTCCACAATCACCGCCGTATCTGGAATTTCGTTCTTCTCGCAATGATGGAGCGCACCGGCCAGAAGCTTGGTCAGCACCGATCGCTTTGGCGATTTCAGCAGAAATTGAAACCGGTATTCCTTTTTCAGTCGTGCCAAGGGTGCGGCGGCCGGGCCCAGAATCCGCACGCCCTTACCATTGTGCGGTGAAAAATATTCAGAGAGTTGCCGCGACCAGCGAATCGCTTTCTCCAGATTCGTGTTGCGCACGATGACGATGGCCAGCGAAGTAAACGGTGGATATCCCATGGTTCTGCGAAAATTTGTTTCCCGCTCAAAAAACGACAGGTAATCCTGTTTCAGCGCATCCTGAATCGCGTAGTGCTCCGGATAATAGGTTTGAATCAGCACTCGTCCGTGAAGTTCCCCCCGCCCGGCACGCCCGGCGACCTGCGTCAGCAATTGAAACGTGTGCTCGGAGGCACGAAAATCCGGCATGCTCAGTAACCCATCCGCTGAAATCACACCCACCAGCGTTACGCGCTGAAAATCGTGCCCCTTCGCCAGCATTTGCGTCCCCACCAGAATATCCAGGGCTCCGCCCGTAAACGCTCCTAATGTTTCTTGATATTGCCGCTTGGTGCGTGTGGTGTCGCGGTCTAGCCGTGCGATGCGCGCAGTGGGAAATTCCTCACGTAGCCGTTCTTCCACACGCTCCGAACCTTCCCCAAAAAAATAAACATATTTAGAATCGCACTTCGGACAATTTTTTGGCGTCTGTGCCACGAACCCGCAATAGTGGCACTCCAGGCGGTTTCTGTTCTTGTGATATGTCATGGAAATGCTGCAATTCGCGCATTGCACCGAAGCTCCGCAACTGCGGCACAACACCGACCAGGAATACCCGCGCCGGTTAATCAGCACCAGCGCCTGCGTGCCGCGAGCCAGGCATTCCTGAATCCCCGCACGCAGCTTCGCGGAAATTGAGCTGGCTTGATGCGTCTGCTGAAACTCTTCGCGTAGGTCGACAACTTCCACGTTCGCCAGCGCGCGATTCTCGACACGCGACCCCAGCGTCAACAGCTCGTACTTCCCGGTCGTGGCGTGATGATAGCTTTCCAGCGAAGGCGTGGCCGACCCCAGCAGCGCCACCGCATTTTCCATTTTTGCCCGCACGATGGCCACGTCGCGCCCGTTATATCGCGGCGTCTCTTCCTGTTTATAGCTGTTCTCCTGCTCCTCATCCACGATGATCAGTCCAAGTCGCTCCAGCGGCGCAAACACTGCCGAGCGCGTTCCCACCACTACGCGTGCGTCGGCATTCCGTACCCGCCACCATTCCCGCGCGCGCTCCACATCGCTAAGTGCGGAGTGCAGCACCGCCACTCCTTCGAATCGCGCGCCAAACCACGCCCGGCATTGCCGCCCCATCCACAACGTCAACGCGATCTCTGGCACCAGCACTAGAGCGGTTTTTTGCCGCGCTAGCGTTTCTTGTATCGCCCGCAAATACACTTCGGTCTTCCCGCTGCCCGTGACCCCATACAATAACTGCACACCAAATTCACCCAATTCGAATCGTGCGCGAATGCGCTTCAGCGCCATATGCTGATCAGCATTCAGTTCGTGTGCCGGCGGCGCATACCCCACATCAAAAGGATCCTCAGCCGGATCAATCGGTTCCTCCCAGCTATAAAGCAAGTCGCAGGCCAGCATGCGTTCGACCGCGCTACGCGAAACCTCAACCAATTTCAACACTTGCGGCAACGGCAGCGGCCCGCGTCGGGATTCCAGCAATTCTCTTACCCGCCGGGTTTGTTCCTGAAATCTCTCCAGCGCTTTTCCTTGCAACGGACGGCCCCGCTTTTCTACCGACCCATTCGTGCTCTTCTCCCGCTTTTCGGAATCTTCAGTTCGCCACGTAACAATGGTCTGCGTCTTCTGCTTTCTCGCAAGCAAACTGTGCTGAATCTCTACGAGGCCGCGCCGCGCAAGTCGCTGCAATGCCCAGCTACTCACTCCAGACTTCTCGAGCGTGCTCGCGGGCAAAATCCCGTTCTTCGCGATCAATTTCGAAAGCAGCGCGATTTCCTCCGCGGCAAATTCCTCGCCAAGCGTTCTCGGTCTCGAATCAACAAGCTGATGCCCGGCCGCGGTGATGATAATTTGCTGCTGCGTTCGCAATTCCGTTACGGGAGGCAACATCGCGCGAAAAACTTCGCCGACCGGTGCCAGATAATAGCCAGCGATCCAGTGTCCGAGTTCAATCAGTCCCGGAGTCAAAGCGGGAATCACATTCAGCACTTTGCTGATCTCGCGAATTTTTGCTTTCTCCGACGCGCGCTCCGGCAGATCCACCACAACTCCCACCAGAGATTTTTGCCGGAATGGTACGAGTACACGCACCCCCGGCTGCACGGCTGCACGCAGTTGTTCAGGCACCGCGTAAGTGAACGTCGTTCGCAGCGGCACAGCCAGTGCTACATTGCAAAATGTTCGGTTCATATCTCGGCGTGTAGTCTAGCAAGTCGTACGCTTGAGATTGGCGATTGGACGTTCGACGTGATAGATGAGAGGCCCGCGTGCTCGCACATTAGAGGCTGATCAAAAAAATCCCCAGGAAAATGGTGCTGATCCCGGCCCACTGCCACTTCGCAACATGTTCTTTCAAAAATATCGACGCCAGTCCCACGGTTACCGCGCCATAAAGCGATCCAAGCACACTCACGATGGCCACCTGTTCCATTTGCATTCCACGATTACTCAACACAAATGCGCTGGTATCTAGCAAGCCCATGGCCCACACATACCATCGAACATCCCCGCGCGGCAGGCTAACCGCCTGCTTCGCCGCCACCAAAATCACCGCAGTCAGCAACACGCACGTCAATCGAATCACCCACACCGCCTGCGGCGCGCCCACCCGCGGCACAACGCGATTTCCCAGCAGCCAGAACAGCATCCCAAATCCACAAGCGGAACAAAGCGCCCACGCAACTCCCTTACCCTTGCGCGCATTTCCCTCCACGTCATTCTTGTGCGGCTCTTGCTCGCCGCGCGCCACCAACACCACGCCGAGCATGGTGCAAATTATTCCCGCTCCTCGCGCAACACGCAGATGCTCACCAGTAAGCAGCGACAAAACCACCGTTAACGCCGGGTAACTCGCCGAAAGCGGCGCCACCACCGAAAGTTTGCCAACTTCAAACGACCGATAAAGCGTCAGCGTCGAAAACGCATTAATGCATCCAGCGAATACTCCCCAGGCCCACGGCTGCCACCCCGATCCGTCGTGCAAATGCCCCCAACCGCCTAGCCACGGCAAACAGATACTCAGCAACACGAGCCCGGTGGCCTGCATATAAAACATGGTCCGGAGTGTGCCGATACGGTGGGTTGCAAATCGCGCAATAAAATCCGAGCCGCCCCAAGTCACGGCGGTGAGCAGGCCCAGCAGAATTCCCATGTAGTTAGTTTCTCATCGCCAGGTGGACAGAAGGATGCCCGGACTAAATTTTTGTGAGCAGTTCTATTTCAACGGTCAAGCTCGCGTCTGAGCAGACTTCTTCTTAACCTCCAGTCCCAACTCGGCCATCACCTTTTGCAAATCCTTCCACACTTCGCTTTTTGCCGCGGGATTACGCAGCAGATAAGCCGGATGATAGGTGGCCATCAATTTCCTTCCGCGAAACTCAAGCCACTGCCCACGAAACTGCGATATCCCACGGGTCGTCTCAAGTATGGTCTGCGCCGCAATGCTGCCGAGACAGACGATCACTTTAGGAGCAACCAGGTCAATTTGCCGAAACAAAAATGGCGAACACGCCGCCACTTCATCTTTTTCGGGCGCGCGATTCTCCGGAGGCCGGCACTTCACCACGTTGCATATGTACACATCGCTGCGCCGCAACCCCATGGCCTCAATCATCTGCGTAAGCAGTTTCCCGGCGCGTCCCACGAAGGGCAACCCCTGCAAATCTTCATCGCGTCCGGGGCCTTCTCCGATGAAAAGCAATTTCGCGTGCGGATGCCCATCGCCAAAAACAATTTTAGTACGCCCCTTATGCAGCTTGCACCGGATGCAGTCACCAATGTCTTCGCGAATCGTCTGCAGCGTGCCTTCGTCAATTTGGGGTATCGCGGTTATCAGCGGCGGCGGTGGTGCCAGTAATTCACTCATCGTTTCGATGCCTTCATGGGTCGAGTGGACTGTGGTCTCTGACGTGTCCTCTTCGAGTGCAGGTTCTAGACCACCCGGAGCAACCCGGTCGCGGAAAAATTCCCGAATGCCGATATCCTCGTAATATCGGAGCCGCAAAGAAAGTTTTTCTTGAAGTTTTTCGGGAAGGCGGCCGGTCATGTGGGAATCAGGCTACCGACAGACGCTTGGCAGGCTTCGATCGCAACGCTCCGCGCAGCCGAACAATTTCGTCCAGCACGCGCTGCGCTACTTCGGCCTTGCTCATCTTCGGCAAAGCCACATCGCCCCCATCGCGATAGAACAACGAAACTGCATTCGTATCATGGTCGAACCCCGCGCCCTCCGCAGCAACATCGTTGGCCACGATTAAATCCAGATTCTTTGCTGCCAATTTCTTGCGCGCATTTTGTGCCACATCCCCGGTCTCCGCCGCAAACCCAACTATAAACTTGTCGCCCTTCGCGCTGGCCATCTCCTGCAAGATATCCACGGTCGGTTCCAATTGCAGCGTCAGACTCTCATCGGTCTTCTTGATTTTCTCAGCATGCTTTTCTGCCGGCCGGTAATCCGCCACCGCAGCCGCGAAGATCCCAATCGAACATCCTGCAAACTCTTTCTTCACCGCTTCATGCATCTGCTCCGCAGTACGCACATCAACACGGCGAACACCGGCTGGCGTCTCCAGCGCCGTAGGTCCACTGACCAAAATCACCTTCGCGCCACGCCGTGCCGCGGCCTGCGCCAGCGTGTAGCCCATTTTCCCGGAAGAGCGATTCGTCAAATAACGCACCGGGTCAAGGTCTTCGCAGGTTGGCCCCGCGGTAACCAACACCGTCTCACCGGCTAAATCTTTATTCGTATGCAACGTCGCGCGCACCGCCGCCAAAATTTCCTGATGCCCCGCCAGCCTGCCAGCCCCCACCATCCCGCAAGCCAGATAGCCTTCATTGGGCTCTACAACATTCACGCCGCGTTCCCGCAGCTTCCCAATATTTTCTTGCGTCGCCGGATGATTCCACATATTCACGTTCATCGCCGGAGCCACCACCACCGGCGCGGTCGTCGCCAGATACAAAGTACTCAGAAAATCATCCGCAATTCCACGCGCGAACTTAGCAATAATGTCGGCAGTCGCAGGAGCCACCAGCAACAAGTCGGTACGCTGCGCCACGGCAATGTGTTCGATGGCGCTTTCCAGGTTCGCTTCGTTCTCAGGATTGCCAAACAGGTCGGTAATTACTTTTTGCCCGCTCAAAGCCGCAAACGTCAGCGGCGTAATAAATTCACGCGCGCCCCGCGTCATCACCACTTCCACGGTAAATCCATCTTGTTGCAACAGGCGCACCAGTTCCGCGGCCTTGTAAGCCGCGACTCCCCCGGTCACACCCATCGTGATTCGCATGGCGTTCCTGGCAGCGCCGCGTTACTTACGGCGCTTGTTGCCGTCCTTATCCTCGTCAATCGAATCCGGCTCCACGAAGTCGTATTCGAGCAAACTATGATCGAGTTCTTCCACCGCGATTCGCGTCGCTTTCTGCGTTCTCGGATTTTCCACCAGCGGTGGTGCGCCGGCCATAATCTGCCTCGCGCGCCGCGCCGCCAGCACCACATATGCAAACTGGCTCTCCGGAGCTTTTGTCAGTACCGTCATCTCAGTCATTCCCCCCCAAACGATGCCAGAAGTTTTTCCACCAGGTCCTGACGCCGCGCTTTGGTACAACGCAGCGCCGTTACAATTGCTTGCACTTCGCGTGCCGCCCGTTCGACATCTTCATTCACGACACAATAATCGTAATATTTTCCAAACTCCGCGATTTCATCGCGCGCTTTCTGCAATCGCCGCGCAATATCCTCGTCCGAATTTTGTCCCCGCGACCGCAACCGCCTTTCCAGCTCCTGCCGCGAAGGCGGTAAAATAAAAATCGCCACCGACTCCGGCAGTTGCCGCTTCACCTGCGAAGCCCCCTGCACATCGATTTCCAGCACCAGGTCGAGTCCTAAATGTCGCGATTCCTCCAGCCATTTCTTCGGTGTGCCATACGAGTGCCTGCCAAACACTCGCGCATATTCCAGGAATTCGCCGCGCCCAATCATCGCTTCGAATTCAGCTTCCGTCACGAAATCATAGCACTTCCCACTCGACTCGGTCGCGCGACGCCCCCTGGTAGTACATGAGACCGACGGCATGGTTCCCGGCATTTCCAATATTTTTTGCACCAGCGTCGATTTTCCCGAACCCGACGGCCCGGACACGATGATCACTAACGGCGCAATCTTTGCCTCCGCGGTCATTCGATGTTCTGAACCTGCTCTCGCAATTTTTCTATGTCCGCTTTAATCTCCAGTGCCAGGCCGGTAATGGCCAGCGCCTCGGCGTCAACTCCTGGGGTCTTCGACAATAGCGTGTTCGCTTCGCGATTCATCTCCTGCAAGAGAAAATCCAGTCTCTTTCCCATTTCACCGGCGCCGCGCAGAAGGCCCGCAAATTGCGCCACGTGACTTCGCAATCTTTCGAGCTCTTCGCTGATATCGCTGCGTTCTGCAAGTAGCGCGGCTTCCTGCGCCAGTCGCGCCGGCTCCAGCGAAACCCCGTTCAACAATTCCGCGAGCCGTGCCTCAAGCCGCCGCGCAAACGCAGGCCGCAGCGTCTCGGCTAGTACGCGAACCTCATCCACTTCTTCTTCGACCTTCGTGAGTCGCTTGTTCAGCTCCTCGATCAGGTGCCCGCCTTCTGCACGCCGCATGTCATCGAGTTTCGACAGCGCATCACCCAGGCATTCCTCAAGCGCTCGCCAAAGTTTTTCCTGACTCTCTTCCGATTGTGGCGCGGCGATGCCCAATCCCGAAATCACCCCCGGTAAACGCAGGAGTGCTACCACATCCACATCCGCAGCCGCGCGAGTTTCCTGTCGCAACGCTTCCGCCGCGCGTAGATAAGCCTTCACCAATTCCTGATTTACCTGAATCGTCGCCGCCGTGCGCGGCTCAGCGCTCACTTGTAGTTCTACGTGACCGCGATGGATGCGTTCTCGCACCATCTGCCGCAATCGCGGCTCGTAAAGTTCCAATCCCTCCGCCAGTCTCATTTTCAAATCGAGAAAGCGGTGATTGACGCTCTTGATGCTGACCCGCAACGCCAGATCGGCGGTTTCCGCGCGCGCTTGCGCGTATCCGGTCATCGAAAGGCTTTCGGGTTTCCTGATCGCAGCTGGAATTGGGCTCATAAGAGTTGTGATTTGATGCTCGTCTCGGAAGACAACCTTGCCGGCGCCAGCATGTCATCATCCGCGAATTGAATATCGTGCAGCCGGGCGTACGTTCCGCTCTTGGCCATTAACTCCGTGTGCGTGCCGCTTTCGCGAATTTGTCCATCCTCCAGCACCATAATTTTATCGGCGCGCCGGATCGTCGCCAAACGGTGCGCAATCACAAACGTGGTGCGGCCCACCATTAGGTTCGCCAGCGCCTTCTGCACAAACATTTCGGATTCAGCGTCCAGCTCGGAAGTGGCTTCATCGAGAATCAAGATCGGCGAATCTTTCAGAATCGCGCGCGCAATGGCGATACGCTGCCTCTGTCCTCCGCTCAATCTGGTTCCCCGTTCGCCGACCAGCGTGTTGTAGCCCAGCGGCAACACCATGATGAAATCATGCGCCAGCGCCGCTCGTGCGGCCGCCAGCACCCGCTCTTCAGCCACCCCGGTCAGCCCATAACAAATGTTGTTCCACACCGTATCGTAGAAAAGGATATTTTCCTGAGCCACCATGGCGATCTGGTCGCGCAGCGAGCGAATCGTCACTTCGCGAATATCCATTCCGTCGATTCTTATCGTGCCGGCGGTCAGTTCATAAAAACGCGGCAGCAGATTCACCAGCGTAGTTTTTCCCGCCCCGCTCGATCCGACCAACGCAATCACGTCGCCTTTTCGTGCTTGCAGCGTTACGTTTTGCAAAACCATTGTTGAGCCCGGGCTATAGCTGAAACTCACATGCTCAAATTCAATTTCACGCGAGAACGCCGGAAGAATCTTGGCGCCGGGCTGTTCAATATTTTCCGGTTCGAGATCAAGGTACGCAAAAACCTGCGTGCTGGCTCCTTGCGCGGCCTGAAACTGCTGGTACACATTGCCCATCCGCTTTAGCGGCATATAGGCATTGAACATGGCATAAATAAAAGTAAAAAACTGCCCGGTGGTCATCACGTGATGCTGTATTGCGCCGCGCGCATACAGCAGCAACAAAGGAATGACGATCGCTCCGAGCAGATCCATCAGCGGTGAGGTAATGACTCCCGCGCGCACCCATCTCATGTTCTCCCGCAACAATTTCTTCGAAGCTTCGCGGAACTTGCGAATTTCAAACGGTTCCATTCCGAATGCTTTCACCACCCGGTTTCCGCTCACCGTTTCCTGCAAAATCTGGCTCAAGTCTCCCAGCCGTGATTGGCTCGTCTCTGCAGACCGCCGAATTTTCCGACCAAACTTATTTACCGGGAGGATCACCAGCGGCAAAAGCAACGCGGCTCCCAGCGCCATCTTCCAATTCACCACCAGCAGCACACACACAAACACCAGAAACGTAAATCCTTTTTGAAACAGGTCCGCGAGATATTCACTAAGGGCGATCCTGGTGCGCTCCACATCATTAATCACTGTGGAGTGCAGGCGCCCCGTGGAGTTGTGCTGAAAGAAGCCCATCGGTTGCCGGATCAATCGCGCATACACCTGATTGCGCAGGTCGGTTACCGCCGCCTGGCCGACGTACTGAATTTCCGTGCTCCCTAAATATTCCGCAACGGCCTTCGAGAAATAGAGAATCAACAACGTAAACGCGAAAACCGTCCAAACGTTATGGATTCTTGGTGGGAAAAAATCGTTGAGATAAATCGTCCGCCCCGACCACGGCAACTTCACCAGTGCCAATAGCGAGCCCACTGCAGCAGGATTCAGCACCCGATCCACCGCCGGAGCGACCATCAGCGCCACGCCGCCCTCAGCCAGCGCCACAAACGCGAGCAGCAACACGCCTACCACGAGCCGCAGTGAGTACGGCCGCACGTAAGCCAACAGCCGCTTTAATTGTGATGAAAACAAAGACGCCACGCTTCAGACTCCCCGAACGGTTCTCTTGGTACGCTATTCGCCGCTAGAGGGTGTGTCAAGTTACCGCCCAGTCTGGCAGCAAACGCGTGCGACCCTCCAGAAAGCGGTCATCCAAGTTTTATTTCTCAATGTCCCGGTGCACGACTTTCGCGGTAACTCCGTGCTTTTCCAGATATTTTTTTACCGCCTCCGACATCATCACCGAACGGTGCTTTCCCCCCGTACAACCAAAAGCGATGGTCAAATAACTTTTGCCTTCTCGCGCATAGTGAGGAATCAAATATGTCAACAGTCCTTCCACACGCCGCAAAAACTCCCCCGTCTGTGGAAACGAACGAATGTATCGACGCACCTTGGGATTTTTCCCGGTGAATTCCCGCAGCCGCGGCACGAAGTGCGGATTCGGCAGAAACCGCACGTCAAACACCAGGTCCGCGTCCGTCGGCACTCCGTAGCGATATCCGAAACTCACCACCGAAACCATCAGAGGCCGCTTGTCGGGATTTTTGAAACGTTCCGTAACGAACTGCCGCAGCTCATGCACATTAAACTGCGTCGTGTCGATCACCACGTCCGCGAGTTTCCGGATCGGCGCCATCAATTCGCGCTCATGCCGCAGACTCTCGCGCACCGAATAATCTTTGCCCAACGGATGCGGCCGCCGCGTTTCGCTATAGCGGCGCAGCAGCGCATCGTCCTGCGCTTCGATGAACACCAGCGTAATCGGATGGTCCTTGCGCAAATGTTTTAATAAGGGAGGCAGCTTCTGCAATTGTAGTCCCTCGCGCGCATCAATCATCAAGGCCGCGCGCGCAAAATCACCATCCCCAGCGCCATGCAGTTCCGCAAAAATCGGCATCAGCTCGACAGGAAGATTGTCGACGCAATAAAAACCCATGTCTTCGAAGGTTTTTAATACTGTGCTTTTACCGGAGCCGGAAAGTCCCGTGAGAACGACGAGGTGTCGCGCGTCATGTCTCGTCGGCGTCCGTTTCACTGGGGCGCGCGCCTTAACTCTTCACTCGGCGCTGGTGCGTGCTGGGAATTCTCATATCTTCGCGATATTTCGCCACCGTCCGGCGCGTAACGTGGATGCCCGCGTCGTCCAGCTTCTTCGCGATCTGCTCGTCTGTCAGGGGCTTCGTGCCATCTTCTTCTTCGATCATTTTTTTCACTACACGCTTCAGGGTCAGCAACGACATCGCGCCGCCCTCCGGCCCGTTTACCGATTCGCTGAAAAATGATCGCAACTCCAGGACGCCCTGCGGGGTGTGCGCGTACTTGCTTGCTACCGCGCGGCTGACCGTGGAAGGATGCACGCCAACTTCTTCCGCCACTTCCTTAATCATCATGGGTTTCAGCGCGTCCTGCCCGTGATCCAGAAATTCCCCCTGCCGCGCAATAATGGACTGGCACACCCGCAAAATGGTGTGCTTTCGCTGCTCAATATTCTTCATCAGCTGAATCGCCGCCGTGAACCGCTCCTTAACGTAATTTCTCACATCGCGGTCGGATGCATCCTTAACCAGCAATCTCCTGTAGGTAGGACTTAGGCGTAGCTGCGGCATGTCATCTTCATTCAAAAACGCCACCCATTGATCGTCCACTTTGCGAAAATATACGTCCGGCTCAACCAACCGCGGCTCGGTTTTGTTGTAGCGCAACCCCGGTCGCGGATCTAGTTTGCGAATGAGCTCCAGCGAACGCTTCACCACCTCCAACGGCCGGTTCAAAGCGCGCGCCACTTCCTTCAATTGATTTCCCTGCACCTGTTTCAAGTGATCGGAAACAATTTGCTGCGCCAATGTATTCGTCGGATCAAAGGCCTTGATCTGCAGTAACAAACATTCCCGCAAATCCCGCGCTCCCACGCCGATGGGATCGAAATCCTGCACCACCGCCAGCGCATCGTCCAGATCGTCCTGAGAATACTTCTCGCCTTGCAGCAACTCTTCCATTGAGGCGGTCAAATAACCATTCTCGTCCAGATTCCCGATGATGCTTTCGGCAAGCTCTTTCACCGTCTCAGAGCAAATCGTCACGCTAAGCTGCCACGCCAGGTGCTCACTCAAACCGCTTGGCGAAGATAAAAATTTTTCGAACGAGGGGCGCTCGGAAACTTCCCGCTCCTGTGACTGTCCGCCATCGCCACCCGTATCCAGATACTGGTTAAAAAAGCTCCCGACGTCGAACTCATCAAATGGATTGGCTTCCGGCTTTTCCGGAACCTTTTCCGTTTCCGCTTTCAGAAAATTTTCATCGCTGTAATTGTCGGTTTGCGTGGGTTCTTCGCTTAGCTCTTCCAGCACCGGATTCGCGATCATTTCCTGATTGATCATTTCGCGCAGTTCCAGACGATTCAGCGCCAACACGCTGACCATCTGCACCAAACCGGGCGTCAAAATCTGCTTCTGCGACACCCTGAGATTTAGTTTTAGTCCCTGCCACGCCATTCCGTCTTGGTCCTCTGTTTCTGGCCCACTAGTTCAGTCGAAAATGATCGCCCAGATAAACCCGCCGAACTTCCGCATCAGTGCTCAAGGCCTCCGGTGTGCCTTGCGCCATTATTTTCCCATGATTTACGATGTACGCGCGATCCGTTACATTCAGTGTTTCCCTCACGTTATGATCGGTAATCAAGATGCCAATCCCCGACCGGCTCAGATCGCGAATGGTTTCCTGCAAATCTTTCACTGTTAATGGATCAATCCCCGAGAACGGTTCATCCAACAGGATAAACGAAGGCGACAGCGTCAACGATCGCGCGATTTCCAACCGCCGCCGCTCTCCACCAGAAAGCACATAAGCCTTGCTGCTGCGCACCGTCTCGAGGCCCATCTGCACGATCAACTCCTCGAGCCGATCGCGCTGTTGCTCGGGTGTGAGAGGCAATGTCTCAAGCACTGCCAGAAGATTTTCTTCACTGGTGAGTTGGCGAAAAACGGAAGGTTCCTGAGGGAGATAACTAATTCCACTGCGGGCGCGCAAATACATCGGTAAATCCGTGATCTCTTCGCCGTTCAGCAACACTCGTCCGGAATCGGGCCGCGTCAGTCCTACCATTATATAAAATGTAGTGGTTTTTCCTGCGCCATTGGGGCCGAGCAGCCCCACAACTTCGCCTTGGCCAATCTCCAGCTGCACATCGTCGACAACCTTGCGGCCGCGGTACGTCTTGCTTAACTCAACAGCCTGGAGATTCAGCATACCTCGTCATTTCTGGACTTGATGTTTCGTCAATGTTCGCGAGCCTATTTCTGAATCGACGATGATCGTATCATCCGCTAAAAAGAAGGTCAATTGACGCCCCGTCGTCGTACCTTGCGTGCCGTCAAACAGCGTCGGTTTCCCCCCGCTCATTACAAATTTTCCGTCCGCCGCCGTATACTCCGCGCGCTCCGCGGCAGCCTTGCGCGTCTGCTCATCGACGACAACCCCGCCGGTTCCCACCGCGCGGCTGATTTGTTGCGCGCCAGCCCCGCCATTCGAACCCTTTTCTACTGCGCCTGAGCTATTCGCGTGAGTAAAATACAAATCAAGCAAAGCGCTGCGTATCCGCTGCGCATCCGATTGCACCACCACGTTCCCCTCCAGGTGCGCGCGATTTTCCAAATCCAGATACGTAAGCGTGTCCGAAGCGATATGCCACAGGCTCGGTTTCTTCGAGGACTTATTAGTGTTAGGGGCAGATGAGCCGGTCGCGTCATGCCCTGGCGCCTGAGGAAATACTGAGCGAACTTTGCCCACGGCATTCAGTTCCCTGCTCTTCTGCAGCAGCTCAATGGAATCAGCCTCCAACACGGAATCGCCCTGCCAAAGTCGCGCATGCCCGCCGTAAAGCGCCCGTCCACTCCTTGCATTCGCCTGCATTTTCTCGGCAGTGATATTCGCGGGGCCACTCGAAAATTGTGGCGTCGTGCCGGATGCTTGCGTCGTCGTTCCTGAGATTTGCGGACTCGCCCCTCGCGCCGAAATTGTTCTCGAGCGCACTCCACCCTCCGCGCGAATATCACCAGTACCCTGCATAAAAATAATGTTGGCTGCGCGCGTTTCCGTCGAAGCATCCCGCACAATGGCCTGGCCGCGCAACGTCGTGATCTGGCTGGCGCTCATCGCAATCGCATGATCCGCCTGCCCACTTCGCTCCCCCTCTTTGAACTTCACATTTTCATTTAGCTCGATTTGCGACCAGCCGCCGTTGGCCAGCAAATGCGCTACACCGCGCTTCGCCATAGTGATCTGCGACGGAGCGCCAGGAATATCCCGCTGGGCCTGTACATTTCCATTCGCCTCCAACTGCGACGCGCTGCCCCCAGTAAAATCGAGCACAAAATTCTCGGCGCTTAACTTTGTACGAGTCGCTTTTTCTCTGTCCATATCTATACGATCAGCGGCCTGCCCATTCCCTTGCGAATCCGTCCACTCAATCGTTCCGGCCGCCAGTGTCTCGGCCCTCTTTGGCTGGCTGGGCTGATCGTCACTGCCGTGCGTAAATTCCATACGCGCCTTATCGGTTTCCAGAGTTCGTATCTGCCCGGTCTTGCCGCTCGTTTTAAGTATTATGCCGCCATCCATATTTATTAACTTCGGCTGGCTAATTTCCGGCCACAATTCCACGGAAGAATTCGCGGCCGTGAATTCCTCGTTTTCCGCGCCGGCTTTTCGTGAACCCTCAACGTTGCCGGAGGCGTCAAGTTTTTTCAGTCCTCCATCTTGATCAAACCACGCGGTCAACACATTCGCGGTCAAATCCATTGGTCCGGCAGCGGCTGAGGACACCGCGTGAGGCCTTTTACCATTTGCTCCTGCCGTCGCGACAAGTTTCTGCGCGCGAAAATCCTCATCCAGATTCAGCCTCATCTCGCCCGCATCCAGCTGCGCATTCTCCGTTTGCGCGTGCGCCGGCCCCTCCAAATGGAGAAGTCGTACATCGCGGTCGAAGTCCAGGCTCGCGCCCATCACGTGTACTTGTTGCCCCGCCGTGCCCGGAGGCCCACCGCCGCTTTGAATCAAAGTCATCTTCACATCGCGCAACAATTTCATGGTTCCCAGCTGGGAGTTATATTCCACTCCCATTGCCTCACCTCTTCCCTCTGGAAATTTAAACGTCACTCGCTCACTCGTACGCGCCGTGCCGCTCGCCTGATCGAACGTAACGTTGCGCGTCTCAACGTGCCCGGCGAGGCCCGCAGCTTCTTTATCGCCGCGTCTCTTTGCCGCCTCCGCTTCGGTCGTGGTTTCCAGTTCGATCTGCACCGCGCCGCTGCAATTGATCGCACCACTGCTTTTGGCATATTGGCAACTGTGTGTGCGAATGACGTCGTGCCGGTCGCCCTGCTGCCCAAAAATGGTGATTTTTACTTCTTCCAGGAGGCTAGCTTCCTGGTTGCGAAATTCCGTGGACTTCGATGCTTCCACCGTAAAAATCTTGCGATCGCCGTCCACCTTGGAAAATGTCAGACCGTTCGATTGGCGCTCCACGTTCATCGGCGCAGCCGGAGGCGCTCCCCTTTTTTGCACCCGCGCTATCACCTTATGCTGCACATATACCGCGACGGTAGCGAGCGCCAGCAATAGCGCCAGCATGGCAGACCAGCGCGCATAACGCGCCGCTTCGCTTCGTTTCATATCATCAAGTTAAACAAACTTTTCAGGATGTGTATAGAAATTGTGGAATGGTTGCGGAAGTCCCTGCAGACTCTTACGACTTACTCGGCGAATTTAGTCTTCGCCACCGTGTCCGGTAAAACTCCCACATTGGCCGCCGCCACGCTATCGCGGCTGGTGTTTTTCACCAGGTACATGGCTTCATCCGCCAGATGCAGCAGCCCTTCCTTCGATCTGGAATCCACCGGATAGGAAGCCACTCCCAGACTAGTTGTAACCTTAATCCTCAGCCCCTCGGATTCCAGCCACCTAGTTTCGCGGATCATCTTGTGCAACCGCCGCGCGACATTCAACGCATTCTCTTTGGAAGTCTGCGGCAACAACAGTACAAATTCGTCGCCGCCATAACGAAACGCAAAGTCGATCAACCGGCACTTATTCTTCAGCGCATTTCCAATTTCCGCCAACAGCCGCGACCCCACTAGGTGCCCATGCGTATCGTTTACCTGCTTAAAGTGATCCAGGTCGATGAACACCAGCGAAAATTCGTAATTGTACCGTTGCGAGCGGTAAATTTCCGTATCCAGGATAAAACCCATGTGCCGCGCGTTATACAACGTCGTGCAATCATCGGTAATCGTCAGCTCGTGAATTCGCTTCACGTGCCGCGCGTTTTCCAGCGCAATCGCGGCAAAGTCCGCCAGCGCTTCCAGCAATTTCAAGTCCCGGTTATCGAACCCATCGGGCCCCATGCAATTGATCAGTTCGATCACGCCCAGGCAGGTGTCACGAAACTTTACCGGCACCGCCACGATGGATTGCGTTTCCGTCCTGGTCTTCTCGTCCACCTGACCAAAGAATCGCGTGTCTTTCGCGGTGTCGGGCACCACCACGGTCTCCCCGTTCTGCGCCACCCATCCCGCGATTCCCTGCCCGATTTTGATGCGCACATCTTTTAACGCTGGCGACGCTTTACCCACCACCAATTCGAAATACAATTCCTGCTTGGCCTCATCCAGCAGCAGCAGCGACCAGTTGTCCGGACGCAGAAATTCGTCGATCTTCTCCATGATCGTGCGGAGAACCTGATCGAGCTGCAACGACGAAGTCAGCGCCTTCCCTAACTCCTGGAAGATCGCGACTTCCCCGGCTTCGCGTTGTTCATACGGAACAGACGCGTTGCGGCGGCGTTCGATGGCCGGAAACTGCTTTACTTCCTCCACGCGTGTTGAACCTTGATCCTTTATATAGGTATGGCTATCCGTGCCCGTCGACAGCCCCGACGCCTCGAAAGACAATTCAGCGCCGAAAAAGCGACTCCGTGCCAGTATAGGCGTCTCGCAAAAACCGCCGCAACACTCTCGTGGTACAGGCGTCGCTATTTCGCCATCGCCCTGTGAGGCGCGAAAATGCGTGGAATACCGCTCAATATTGGGGGGTGCCCGTGTCCCGCAGTTGAGTTGGGAACCTGGGTCTTCGCCTCACGCTCACGGCCATTTAACATTTAGCGCGTAAATTTCCTGTGTACCTATATCGCGGGTAAACACCGGGGATCCATCGGGCGCGACACCGATATTCGTACCCTGCTCCACCGCATCGACCACTCGCCGAAGACCCGTCAGGCTGGTGATCGGTTCCACCTTACCCTCCGATAAACGAACGCGTTTCACCTGCGGTTCCGCTCCTCCCGTCGTAAAATACAGGTACTTGCCATCCAGTGAAACGGTCCAGTTCACAAAGTTGCCGGAAAGTAGCTCCGACCATTTCTGTGACTTGAAGTCAAAATACAGAAATTTTCTGTACTCCTCGCCCCCGGCTATCAGCCCATCTTGTCCGACCCATACTCCACCAGTTGCGCCTTCGGAGGAGGGAACCACCCTCGTCTCCCTGGTTCGTAAATCGAAAGTTTGCAAATAACGTTGGTGTCTTTCTGCAGCCGGCCGATCGTATCCATAGAAAGAGGTAAACAGCAGCACGTTTCCATCCGGCGACCAATTCGCGGCCGCGGAATGTTCCGCGATTTTTTGCGGCGTCCCGCCATCCACGCCCACTAAATAAATTTCGTATTGAGCGCTGGTGAACGCCACTTTGTTCCCGTCCGGAGAAATGAACGGGAACTGCACTTTCATCGGAGGGTAAGTGAGCTGCGTGCGCTCTGTTCCGTCTGCCCGGCTACGCCACAAGTTGTGGTCTGGGTAAGACACATAAGTCACCCATTTCCCATCTTTGGAAAACGTAGCGTCGATCGCGGAAATTCCTCCGAGGAACGGGAGGAATTGCTGCGCCTGCGAATCATAGCGAACCAGTTCACCGCGCCGCTTGGTGCCGATAGCAAAAATTTGCTTTCCATCCCGGCTCAGCCCCGCTCCGGAGTACTCGAGCGGTCCGGCGGTGAGCCGAATCGGTGTTCTTGTCCGACGGAAAAATCCCGTTTGCATAGGAAGCGCCCAAAGATCTGAGCCTTCCCGATGCGCAGTTCCGTACACCAGATATCTTCCGTCCGGACTCCATCTGCTACAACACGGTCGACCGTCGTTGCTTAAGCCCAGCAGAGATTGGGAACCCGTCCCGTCTGCTCCCATTTCAACCAATGTGGAGGAAGCCCATCCTCGCGTATATAAAGTGGCCGCCAGGCGCTTTCCATCAGCAGACACGCTGGGGTCTTGAATATAACCATCCATCGAGGCCAGCATGCGCGGGTTCGATCCGTCTTTGTCGGCGGCGTACAGGTCTCGGTAGTTAACGAACAGAATTCGACCATCGGGAAAGAAAGCTGCGTCACTCCCAGCGATGACGCCGAGCCGCCGCGGCTCTCCGGCCGGAACGGGAATTAACCATAAGGGGTAAAGACCGTCTTCATATCCGCCAGCCGAAACTAGCAACGACGAGTTATCTGGTGCGACTCCTGCAATCCACGGACTCGGAATCCGTGTATCCACCAGCGATGTCCGCCCGCCTGTCGCGGAGACTTGCGCGATCTTCCAACTCCCGTTCGGCCCTTCGTTGAAATAGACTCTCGATCCATCACTAACGAGCTGGCCATTCTTCGGCTCGCCGTCATCCGTGAGTTGCGTAACCGACTCCACCACCGGAACCGCGGTCGGCATCCTTATCCAGGCAATCGCAGTGGCTGCGAGCGCTGCAAAAAATACTGCCGCGGCCGCCCATTTCCATGTTCGCGATGACGCTACCGTTCGCGGCGACTCTGCAGTTGCTCGCCCAACCGCAACTTGCTCAACTGCACGTTGTTCAATCGCGACTTGCTCAACCGTAACTTGCTTCGAGCCGCTGAAGTCCGATAGCGCCTCCAGCGCGAACGCCAGGTCCGAGGCTGATTGAAATCTCCGCTCTGGCTTTTTCTCAAGACACCGCTGCACGATTCGCAATAGCCCTGGTGAAAGGCCTGGCATAGTCGGCAAAATCGCCGGCGGATCCTCGTGCAGAATCGCCGTCATCGTTTCAGCCGACGTCGGCTTCTTAAATGCCCGTTCGCGCGTCACCAATTCGTACAAGATCGCCCCAAACGCGAAAATATCCGCGCGATGATCAACTGCCTCCCCGCGCACTTGCTCCGGCGCCATATAGCCCGCCGTGCCCATCACCTGCCCCGGCGTGGTTTGTCCCCGCGCGGTCACCGTCTCGCCATCTTCGGGAAGCATCAGCTTCGCCAAACCAAAATCAAGGATCTTCGCCCGCGCGTCTCTGGTGATAAAAATATTCTCTGGCTTCAGGTCGCGGTGCACTATTCCCTTGTGGTGTGCGGCCGCCAGCCCGTGCGCGATCTGAACGCTGTAATCGATTGCTTTCCGTGCCGGCAGCGCCCCGTGCGTCAATTCCTCACGCAGCGTCCCGCCTTCCAGCAACTCCGCTACCAGATACGTAGTGCCTTCGAAGTTCCCGAGTTGATACACAGCTAGAATGTTTGGATGGTTGAGCGCCGCGGCTGCCTGCGCTTCTTGCTGGAATCGGCGCATGCGCTCGGGATCTTGCGAAACAAATTGCGGCAAAACTTTGATAGCAACGTCGCGTTTTAAAATCGGGTCATGAGCGCGGTATACCTCTCCCATTCCGCCCTCGCCCAATAAGCTAAGTATTTCGTAACCGCCAAGTTTCGTGCCCGCTGCCAAGGCCATAGACACGCGGATTATACCTCTCACTCCGTCTGCGCCCTCAAACAGTCGAACAACCTTGTTCGCGAACAATTACTCGCACGTCTTAATTTGTGAGCTTGATTTAAAATTCCGATCGTTCTGTTAACTTAATTTAAACTACAGTCAGACACCGAGGGGTGGAACAGGTTAACAGTTGCCGCCATCCGGAATCCTCCGGACTTTAGCGTCGCGATTAGGTGTCATCAAAAATTTAGTTTTCGTTGGTATAGACCCGCGATCCCATTCAAATTCAGTGAATTGGACACATGTGCGGCAACACGAACCTGCCCGACCCGGCACTCCTTTTGGCTTTATGCCTGCCATTGTGCCCTATGCTGCATACGGGAAACTTTGTATTGAGCTAGCCTGCACGGGCGGGCACAATCTCATGTTTATGCACAAACGCGTGTTGATTGCCGATGATAGCTCCAGTGTGCGCGACGTGATCCGCTCCGTCTTGCGCGATCAAAAAGAGATAGAAATTTGTGGCGAGGCGGCAGATGGATTGGATGCTCTCGAAAAAGCTCAACTTCTCAAACCGGACTTAGTTCTGCTGGACCTCGTTATGCCTGAAATTAACGGTGTGGAGGTCGCTTCAATCCTGAAGCAAAAGATGCCGCGTGTCCGTATCATCCTCTTCACGATGTACACCGAAAGAATAGGGAAATTCCTCAGTTCCGCCATCGGCGTGGACGCGGTGCTTTCCAAACCCGATGGCATGATGAGTATGGTGGAATCTATTAAGTCTGTGCTCGCGCGCTAAGGCCTTTATCAGCGAATCGCATCCCGGTTGCTTGGGCATTCTTTCATTCGGTTAACAAGGAAAGGCGTTCAGATTCTCAAACCTCTCCACTGATACAATTTTTTATACACATCAACCTTCAACAAGTGGTCGCCGCCATGCTTACCTCCAGCAACTTCACGGTCTGCGTCGCGGGCATTGGCCGGCCGAAGTAGTATCCCTGTCCTTCATCGCAACCGTGCGCCCTCAGAAAAGCCAGTTGTTCTGCTGTTTCTACTCCTTCTGCTATCACCCGGTGCTTCAGGCGGCAGCCCATATTGATCACTGCGCTGATGATGGTCGCCTCGTCTGTTTCGGCATTGATCTCGTGGATAAACGACTGATCTACTTTCAATGTGTCGATGGGAAACTGCCTCAGATAACTCAAGCTCGAGTACCCGGTCCCGAAGTCATCGATGGCCAGGCGCACCCCCATGGCTTTCAGTTTCTGCAACACTGGCACACTGTAGTCGGCATGCTGCATGAGCACGCTTTCCGTGAGTTCTAGTTCAAGATGGCGCGGCTCCAGACCTGTCTCCTGCAAAATTGTGCTAATGCCTTCAAGAAAGTCATCGTTGCGGAACTCTACTGAAGAAACGTTAACCGCCATTTCAATAGCCGGCAATCCGGCATCTTGCCATGCCTTCGCTTGCCTGCACGATTCGCGGAGCACCCACTTACCAATCGGCAGCATCAACCCGCAATCTTCGGCAACGGAGATGAACCGTAGCGGACCAACCAAGCCCCTCTTGGGATGTTGCCAGCGAACCAGTGCCTCGACGCCCGTAATCCCTCCCGTCTTAAGATCGATTCTAGGCTGGTAGTGCATAACGAACTCATTCCGTTCCAGCGCGAACCGCAAATCTTCTTCGATCGACTGCCGTTCCACGGCTCGGACATTCATGCCCTTCTCAAAGAATTGATAATTGCTGCGGCCTTTTTCTTTGGCTTGGTACATGGCCAAATCTGCATTTCTGATCAGCAATTCCGCGCTGTGGCCGTCCTCCGGGTAGGTGCTCACCCCTACGCTTGCCGTCACTCGCAGCGTGTTTTGCTCCATCTCAAATGGCGCGCTTAGCGCACTCAATATCTTCCCCGCTTTAACCCCGGCGTCACCCGCGTGTGACACCTCCGACAGCAGTATCACAAACTCATCTCCACCCATGCGGCTGACCGTATCAGAGGTGCGCACCGTGGCGAGCAAACGCTTCGCCACCAACTGAAGCAGTCTGTCCCCTGTCCCGTGACCCAACGAATCATTGATGTGCTTGAATCCGTCCAGATCCAGAAATAGCACCGCGATTCGGGAGTCGTTGCGGCTGGCTGTCGCGATCGCTTGGGTGAGGCGATCCTGCAGCAACGTGCGGTTGGGCAAATTCGTGAGAATGTCATGCTGTGCCAGGTGCGACATTTCCGCACCCAAGGCCCTCGCCACGGACACGTCGTGGAAAACAATCACCGCTCCGGTGGCCAATCCATGTTGGTCGTGGATTGGGGCAGCCGAGTCTTCAATGGCAAATTCAGCTCCATCGCGTCGAATGAGAATGCAGTTCGGAGTAAGTCCGACCGTTCTGTTTTTCGTGATTGCCGTTCTCAACGGGTTCGCGCATGGCTCCCGCGTGCCGCTGTCAACGATTACAAATACCTCGTCAATGTCCTTGCCGGCGGCTTCTTGTCGGGTCCAACCAGTGATCTTTTCGGCTACTACATTAAGGTATGTAACCTTGCCTTGAAGGTCCGTACTCAGTACCGCGTCCCCTATGGAATCGAGCGTCACCTGGGCGCGCTCCTTTTCCGTGAATAACAGCTCTGCCGCGGTCTTTCGCTCCGCCATATTCCGTATAGCCCGAACAAACGAGTCCCGGTCGAGACGGTCCTCCAGCAGATAATCTTTGGCCCCGTGCCGCAAGGCGTCCAGCGCAACGCCGACATCCTTCGCGCCGGCTATGATTAACGCAGGTACGCCTGGCATCGCCAACGCCAGTTTGTCGAAGGTTTCAACACCCTGGCTATCTGGCAGTGATAGATTCAAGAAAATCGCCCAAAATTCTTTCCCTTTCAAACGTCTGAGACCTTCCGCGAGCGTCTTTACGCACTCACCCGCGAATGGACCGTCAGTCGCGTTCAACAACGCGTCCGTGAACACGTCGACGTGGGAAGCATCGTTGTCGATGAGCAGCAGAGTCCGTATAGCCATCGTATTTACACTGGTCTGACTGTGTACGTATGTAGGACATTGAACTGTCCAAAATGGCACATTTGTTCAGACAGTAACTGGTGTACTGTTTGAGGCCGCCGATTCCCAGGCACGCCTGCATCGCTCAAAATTCTAAACGATAGGGACTCGCACCAGGATTTGTACCGCCAGGTGCGTTTGACCACAGCATCAAGGTCATCTATTGCCGGAAAGCCTATCCCGCGAATGTCGATTCTAGTCAAACCGATGCACATCCTTGCCGGCAAAAGGAAACACCCTTCGTTATTACTATTTCACGTTAACATGTCATAATGCGCGCCAGAAGTCTGAACAGATGCGCCACCGTTTCGAAGAATTTACGCGTAGAAACGCCGTCGTTTCGCGCGGCTGGTTTCTAACAGCGATCGCCTTGGCTATCACACTTTTCTCTCCCACTATCCCGCAGCTTGCAGCCCAAAGCGCAACTCCTAACGAACTACCCGATCGCATCCGCGGCGTAGTCATAAATTCCGTAACACACGAGCCAATAAGCCGCGCCCTCGTCCTCTCCACGGATAACAGTTTTGCCACCATGACTGACGATCACGGCCGTTTCCAATTCACCTTCACTCCCGCCGAACCCGAGCAAACCCCGGCATCCGATACCGTCGTTCCGCAACAAAACATCGGCTTCCGACACATCACGTTCAACCGCCCCAACGCATTAATCGCCCGAAAAGTTGGCTTTCTTAGCCCTGATAATCCACTGGATATCTCCGACATCAACTCGGCTCAGCAGAACTTCACCATTTCGCTCATGCCGGAAGCGCGCATCGTGGGACACGTCACCCTGACTAGCTCCGACGGCTCCGACAAAATGCGAGTCAGCCTCTACCGCCGCAACGTACGGGATGGTCAAGAACACTGGGGCTTAGTATCCAACACCATGACTCGCGCAGACGGCGAGTTTCGTATTGCCGATCTTTCCCCAGGGGCTTACAAACTTCTGACCCTCGAGCACATGGACCGCGATCCTTTGACCTTTGATCCGCGCGGACAACTCTTCGGCTTTCCTCCCCTCTATTATCCGAGCGCCTCCGATTTCGATACCGCCGCCATCATCCGATTGGCTCCGGGAGAAACTTTCCAGCCGACCATGTCGCCAACAAAGAGAGCGTATTACCGGGTGAAGTTGGAACTCACGAGCCCTCTAGCCGAAGCTCGAATCCAAATCTATGTTTGGCCCCAGGCTCACCCTGGCCCCGGATATGCTCTCGGCTACAACCGCCGCGATGGAGCCATCGAAGGTTCCCTGCCCGACGGCACCTACACCCTTAAAGCCATAAGCTACGGCCCACCTATCATGGCTGGCGAATTAAATTTCACCGTCGGAGGAGCGCCCGTTTCCGGTCAGGCTCTTACCTTAGTGTCAGGGACTTCGATCCCGATAAATGTACGGGAAGAATTTCAGCACAACCAAACTAGCTCGGCTCCCGATTTCTCTACGACGTTCACAGGTCCTCCTGCCGTAGCCCCCAACGCACGGCGTCCGAATTATTTACAAGTTATGTTATGGCCCGACGAACCATTTGGGCTCTCGTCCCAGCCCGTGTCGTTGCGGCCTCCCACGGGAGCCGAGGACGAATCCTTAATCATTGACGATGTTTTACCCGGCCGTTACCGCGTCATTGTAGATACTTCCGTTGGATACGTGGCCTCGGTCGTTTCCGGCAGTACTGATTTGCTGCACCAACCGCTGGTTGTCGGCATCGGGGGATCCGTACCTCTATTGGAAATTATCATCCGCGACGACGGCGCTGAAGTCGACGGCACCATCGATTCCACCAACGGGACTGCCGCGCGTTCCACTGCGACCAACCGCTCCGCCCAGCCGCTGGGTTTCGTATGCCTCGCACCCACGGACAGAATGGATGATCGCTGCAAAATTGCTTGGACGAACGTCGATGGGACATTCACTTTCCAACAAATCGCTCCCGGCTCCTACCGCGCTCTTGCCATGGATCGAACACGCCCGCAGTTCGAATCGCTAAGCGATGAAATTCTGACACAGTACGAATCGAAAATTCAGGTCATCCATGTGTCCCAGGAACAAAAGCAACGAGTACATTTGCTCTTAATTACAGCAAGCGAGTAAATATGTTCATCCTCTGTCGAGCGCTTCGATTTAAGATTCCCAAACCAGCACTCACTCTACTGCTCTGTTGCCCGTTACTCGCCGCGCAAAATCCACCTCTCGGTCAGCGCACCGATAATGATCAGCGCACCAATAACGACGTCAAATTCAAAATCGCCGGCACTGTCGTCAGCTCGCTCACCGGCGCCCCGCTCAGCAAAGCCCGCGTCACACTAACTGACACCGCGGACCCCCGAAATACAGCTTTCATAATCACGACCGAAAACGGCCGTTTCACATTCGCTCCTCATTATGGCGGCAAGTTTGCGCTGGAGGGCGCCAAGCGTGGATTCCTTCGCGCGGCCAATGAACAGCATGAGCAGTTCTCGACTGCCATCGTCACCGACACCGGCTTCAATACTGAAGACTTGGTTCTGCGTCTAACGCCGATGGCTCAACTCAGCGGCAAAGTCATCGACGAGACAGGCGACCCCGTCCGCAACGCAAATGTCACGCTCTACATGGAAGACCATCAGGATGGCCTGAACCATACTGTCCCGGCGAGCTCCGATTCCACCGACGATCAGGGTTACTACGAGTTCTCCGCCTTACCTCCCGCAAATTACTTTGTATCTGTCTCCGCACAACCGTGGTATGCCGTCCAGTCTTTTCCCTCCACACCGCGCCAAAATAATCTTCCACCCACAGTCAGCCCATTTCTGGACGTAGCGTATCCGACCACCTTCAACCACGGCGCAACCGACAGCCAGAGCGCCACTCCTATCGCCGTTCAGGGGGGTGATCACTTGCAAGTCGACGTGCACCTCAGCCCGGTGCCCGTGATTCATTTAATTTTTCGCGCTTCAGGTGACGAGCAACAAGGCATCGCCTCGCCTATGTTCGAAAAACGCGTATTCGATTCCGTCGAATCCGTTAATGGCTACGCAGGTATGCGCCCATTAAGTCCCGGTGTTTACGAATTGACTGGCATCCCCGCCGGAAAATATTTAGTCCGCATTCGGGACCCACGCTCTGGTCAAGCCGGGCAATCCAGCGAAATGAGCCTCGTTAAAGATGGTCAGGAATTGGACATCGCCGAAAGCGTACCGAGTTCGTCAGTCAAACTCACGATAAAGATGCCTGCTAGGGAGCCCCAACCGAAGCAGCTCAACATTGCCTTGCAGGATTCCCGAATGCAGTCCGTGGCCTTCAAAGCCGTCGACCCCACCGGTGAGGTGACGTTCGACGACCTCGCCGCAGGAAAATACAGCATCCTAATTTTTTCTCCCAACAAACGCTATTCCGTAGTCCGAACTGTCTCTTCCGGAGTTGAAACCCTCGGACATGATCTCAACGCGACCCCAGGCTCCGCCCTTTCGCTGACAGCCTTTTTGGCTGGCGGCGTTGTCTCGGTGGAAGGTTTCGTCAAGCATGCGGGCAAGCCCTCTTCCGGCGTAATGGTCGCTCTGATTCCCAAAGATCCTCAGTCGCATCTCGATATGTTCCGCAGAGACCAGAGCGACTCCGATGGCAGCTTCCTCCTACGCGATGTTATTCCCGGCGCCTACACCATAATCGCCGTCGAAGACGCCTGGGACTTCCCGTGGCAACAGCCTGATGCCCTGAATCGCTACATCGAACACGGGCAAAGCCTCACTGTTGGCGAGCTAATGACCAATTCCGTCCACCTGCCAGACCCCATAGAAGTCCAGCCACACTAGCCAAATAACCCCGCTAGCTCAGAGCGCTCCTCCGTTCCCCGGCTTGCAAAACGTTTTTTCACAGGTTTTTGCTCTTGACCCCTCAAAATGCCTCGCTTCGGCGCGACGACTGCTCCGCCCTTTGGTATCGTATGGGCAGGTAGCCTCCAATGGCCAAAGGTAATTTCGGCGAACATCTGAAACGCGAGCGCGAAATGCGCGAAGTCACTCTAGCTGAGCTGACCGCCGGCACCCGCATCGGTCCCCGATTCCTTGATGCCATTGAAAACGAGGAGTGGGACAAGCTCCCCGGCGGCAGTTTCACCCGCGGATTCGTCCGCTCCATCGCCCAATACCTCGGCCTGGACGAAGAGGATTTGCTCTCCGAATACGATCTGGCCCGCGGCGTCCAAAAAGCCGACGCCCCTGCTCCCTATCAGAATCAGCTCCCCTCGCCTCCCAGGTGGATTCCGGCGCTAGGCTTGCTCGCGCTCGTATTGCTGGCATTTGGCTTCTACCGCGGCGGCTCCTACGCCTGGCAACGCTATGCGGCGAATCGCGCCGCCCATTCCTCCGCGAATTCCACGCCGCATCAGACTTCTACCGATTCCGCAGCTGCCGCTAAAGCACCCGACAAACTCGAACTCACCGTCTCAACCTCCGTGCGCTCGCACGTGCGCATTCTCGCCGATGATCAAACGCTGCTCGATGCCGACGTCATGCCTGGCGACATTCATCATTTCACCGCCGCGCAACAATTTCAGATCATCGCCGCGGATGGTGCCGCCGTACACCTCGAGCTGAACGGCCGCCCTATTACCTCTCGCGCCGCACTCGGAAATTCCTCCCGCAGAGCGAATACAATTGTGCTTGGATATAAAGATCTGAGGCCCTCAAACGATGGAACAGCTCGTCCCTGAACTTTTGCACGACCTCACCTCTCGCGAGCGCAAACTCGCGGTCTGTGCCAGCCCAGGAAATCTTGCCCCTGTTGACCGCGCTGAAATTTTGGTGCTTCTTTCCAGCGATGCCGACGAAGTCGTCGCGCAGCAAGCCTCGGAAGCCTTAGACTCCCAACCGGTGGAAGGGTTCGTCGAAGCTCTGAAGCGCAGCGAAGCGCTTCCTGCTATTTTTGAATACGCATCCCTCCGCCTGGTCGGCAACCCGTCCGTGGCCGAAGCCATGGTGCAAAACAGAAATTGCCCATCGAGGTTCATAACGCCGCATGTGCCGCAGCTTTCCGCTATGAGCTTTCAAGCGCTCATGGATTCCCTCGATCGCGTAAGCGATTCTTCCGAACTCGCCGCCGCTCTTTTAAAATCCTCATCAGCCACCGCGGATAACAAACGCGTGCTGCAGGAACTGCTCGGCCCGGAAACTCCCGTCGACGAAAAGGCTCTTATGGACGCGCTGATGGAGGCTGAACCCGACGCTGGGCGCCGTCAGACGCTGCTTCAGCGGCTAGCGAAAATGTCGGTTTCCGAGCGCGTGCAATTCGCGTTCAAAGGCGGTTCGGAAGCTCGGCGCACGCTCATTCGCGATTCCAACAAAGTTGTGCAACGCGCTGTGTTGCAGTCCCCTCGTCTCACTGAACAGGAAGTGGAATCATTTGCGGGCATGTCCAGCTTGACCGATGAAATTCTCCGGCTCATCGCCGGTAATCGCGCCTTTCGCAAAAACTACACCGTGATCCGCAACCTCATGAACAATTCCAAGACTCCCTTGGACGTTACCCTGCACATGTTGCCGTCGCTGAACGCCGTCGACCTCAAAAAATTATCAAATAACAAAAATGTTCCCGAGACGTTGCGCAGCAGCGCAACAAAACTCATCCGCACTCGTCAAGCCACAAAATAGCAATTCGCCTAAAATGTATTAAAAAATTTGATCAGTTGGTGGGTTTGATCAAGCGCAACATTTTTTCACCACGCGTTAAACCTCGCGTGTGCTGCGATCAGCCGTCGCGCAGTACCAGGCAACCGGCTAACATATCGTGCAGCGCCTGCCTTCTTTCCGTTAGCCCAGCCAACATGAAACCGACACCAAGAGGAATCATACTGGTAATTAATTTGGCGAAATGACGCCCGCTGGCGCGAGCGAAACTTACCCGTGCGCCGTAAAGATCGGTTACCCGCAAGTTCAAAGCTTTCTTACCCAACGTCGCTTGCCACGAGGAACTTTCCATCTTGGCGTGATAGAGCCATCCTCCCAAAAAAGCCAGGGACACAACGGTGAAAAGTCCCAGGAAAAATGTGCCGCCGAGAACCGCGCCTAGCTCTCTCGGGTCTTGACCGGGATGGATATTTCCCAGCACCGCCGTCAGTCCCGTCATGATCGCAAACGGAATGAAGAGCGCCATAAATCCGAAGCTCATGACTACTGAATCGATCAGATATGCAACCACGCGAAGCCAGAACCCCGCGTACTGCACAGTAGATTGCGCGTAGATTAGTGGCGGCGCCGTTTGCGATGCCGCCGGGTACGCGCGGGGATCATAACCAGACGGAAGCGCGACCGCAGAACTTCCTCCCACCGGCAGGCTTGCACTCATAGACGCAGCGGGTTGCACCGCCTGCCCGCACGCCGGACAAAACGCCGCCCCATCTTCGACCAGGCTTCCACACTTTGAACAGTACACAGTTCCTCGCATTTACCCGCACCATTGCGTTTTAAAGGAATGCCCTGACCTAAAACTGCGCCATCGTACTTCCCGCTACGAACGTGGTCAATACAACAATGTAACGCCGCATTCACGACTGCACAGAAAATGTTATACGATGCGAATCGTTTAGGTGAGATGGATTAAGGATGCTCGTGCAACCGGTGGCCTCAGCTTCAAGAGCGGTTCGGCAATTTTCGAGGAATAACATGAGTTTTTCTTTAGTTTTTGCGGTTGTATTTTCTCTGATGCTTTTCACCTTGCAGACCGGCGGCGGGGCTGCAGCGCCCAGCGAAAAGGGAACCTTGGTTGTCGTCAACCAGGCGGAACACAAGGTATTGCTGGTCGAACCTGACCTGCGCCGCACCTTCGCGAGCATCACGGTCGGCGTAAATGGTCACGAAGCTGCCGTCTCTCCCGACGCGCGCTTCATCTACGTCCCCATTTACGGAAATTCCGGCGTGGGCAAGCCAGGCACCGATGGCGACACGATTGACGTCATCGATATAGGCAAACGCCAGGTTTCTGGCTCCATCCGCCTAGGACCAGTTCGTCCGCATCGCGCAGAGTTCGGCCCCGATGGGCTGCTATACGTGACCGCCGAACTAGCCAACACCGTGAAAATTATCGACCCTGTGGCACAAAAGGTGATTGGCGAAATTCCCACCGGAGCGCCGCAATCGCACATGCTGGTAATTTCTCCTGACGGGCATCGCGCCTATACCGCAAATGTAAGCGCGGGAAACATTAGTGTGTTGGACATATCCGCTCGCCGCTTGATCACCGTGACCCCCGTGGCGAAAACCATCCAACGCATTTCCATGTCGCCCGACGGAAGCCGCTTATTCACGCACGATCAGGACGCGCCGCGGCTGGCGGTCATTGATCTCCCGGATCGCAAAGACATGGAATCCGCCGCATCCTACAAAGTATCGCGCTGGATCGATCTTCCAGCTGCCGCCTATGCCCCTGCGCCGACGCCTGACGGAAAGTGGCT
>DATNKL010000062.1:0-14288 GCA_035603415.1 Candidatus Acidiferrales bacterium | reverse complement strand
CGGTAGTTCGCTTAGCCATGGCCGCGCCGGCGCGGCTCTCAGCAGCAGCGCCCTGCGCATCGCCAAGCTGCCGCAGCACCGCCGCCAGCGTTGTGTGCGCACCGGCGAAGTCGGGCTGCAGCCGAATCGCTTCGCGCAGAGCAACAGCGGCCTCCTGCCACTTTTCCTGCTGCTTCAGCACCGTGCCTAACGTATAGAAGGCCTCCGCGTAGTCGGGCTTGGAGCGAACAGCGGCGCGAAGTTCACTTTCCGCCGCGGGCAATTCGCCCTGCTGCCAAAGCGTGACCCCCAGCGTGTAATGTGCATCAGCCTGATCCGGATTTAATTCCGCGGCTTTGCGAAGCTCCGCGATGCCTTCGGGAAGTTTGTCTTTTAGTTTTAACGCCAGCCCCAGATCGTAGTGCAGCGTCGCATCATTAGGCGCGTCTTTCAGCGCGGACTGAAATTCCGCGATGGCGGCGTCGAAATCAGTTTTTTGCAGATACGCGACCCCAAGGTTCGCGCGGTAACTGGTGTCCCCAGGACGCAGCCGCACAGCCGCTTTGAACTCCGCGATTGCGCCATCTCCATCACCAATCTGCAAAAGAGCCAGGCCCAGGTTGCTGTGCGCGTCAGGATTTTCTGGTTGCAGCCGCACCGCCTGCCGAAACGCCTGCACCGCGCCATCCGCATTTCCCGAATGCTGTAACAGCAAACCCAATTCGTTCTGCGCCCCCGGAAAATCAGGTTGTAGTTTCAGAACGCTCTGCAGTTCACTCACGGCCTCTTGAGTTTCGCCCGTTTGTTGCAGCGCTTTAGCCAGATAGTAATGGCTCTGCGGATCTTGTGGCTGCAGTTGCGTAGCCACGTGCAGCTCAGAGACTCCTGCATCGCCGGATTTTTGCTGCAGCCTTAGAACGCCCAAATGCAGATGCGCCCCAGCAATTCGTGGATCGAGCCGCACCGCTTCTTCAAATTGCGGCTCAGCTTCCTTGGTATTGGATTGCTGCACCAGCAGCGTGCCAAGTTCATCGTGCAAATCAGCGCGAGAGGGTTCGAGCTCAATGGCAAGTCGCAGCTCGCTCACCGCGTTCTTGTTGTCGCCTGCAAATGCCAGCGCTTGCCCAAGCGCGTGATGAGATTCTGAATCCCGCGGCGCGTCCCGCACGGCGTCGCGCGCCTGCCGAACCGCGCCGTCATGATCGCCTTTCTGTACCAATGCGTTCGATAAATTTATACGCGCCTGCGCAAACGCCGGCTTCGCGCGAAGCGCGGCGCGAAAATGAACGATGGCGTCGTCAGTTTGGCCCTGCGCAAGCAACACCCAGCCTAGCGAGTTATGCGCTTCCGGATTATTCGGCACCAGGCGCAGAACTTTTTCAAACGCTGCGCGCGCCGCCGCAAGATCGCCCCACTGCAACGCACGCACTCCCTGCGCGTACTCGGCGTTCGCCTGTGTCGGCGCATCGGCATTGGGCGCCAAGCCGGTTTGCGCCAGTGCTGCGCCATGCGAGACTGCGCCAAAAATGAGGGTGAAAGCCACTGCCAGTGCGAAGTTTTTGATTGACCGGTCGCGCGATGGAAGAAGCATGTTATCCAAAATGGATTGGGCCGTAAGACAAAATGTTAACACGCGACTTGTGCGCTACCCGCAGGGCGCCAGGTTTCAAAGTGACCCACACGCCACAATGCCCGCCGCGCGACTACGGCGATTTGCGCCCCGCCGAAATCTTATTTTCCGGAAATTGCATCGTCCGCACAATTCCCTGCCCTTCCTTCACATAAATAAGCTGATTAGGCTTGACGTTTTCCACTTTTTCTACCGGCCCACTTGGCCAGCGAATCTCCAACATATCAACTTTTTCAGCTTTTCCAATCCCGAAGTGCACCCGCAAATCGTTCTGCGAAAAATAGCCGCCGCCACTGCGCACTTCATCGATCTGCGTATGCGGTTTTGTCTCCCCGGCAGAATGAGTAACACAACGCAGTCGCGCGCCGATGCCGCTGCGGTTTGATTTGGTTCCGATAGTGCGAACCTTCAACCAGTTATTGCTGGTCTTCTGATCGCAACGCAATAGTTGCGGGTAATCGTTCACGGCATTTACCACCACATCGATATCGCCATCGTTATCGAAGTCGCCGAACGCACAACCGCGTGACGCTGACGGAACGGAAATGCCTGGACCCGCGTCCATGGACACATCTTCAAATCGCCCATTGCGCAAATTGCGATACAGCAACTTGCGTTGAGCGTAGCCCGCTTCCGTGCGCAACTGTTCCACTTCGGGGTAAACATGCCCGTTGCAGATGAGAATGTCCGCCCAGCCATCATTGTCCATGTCAAAAAAACCGCAGCCCCATCCCAGATACTGGGTGTGTTTCCCCAGTCCCGCCGGAAATGTGGCGTCCTCAAAATTGCCCCCGCCGATATTTCGATACAGTGAAGGCGTGTCGCCCGCAAAATTCGTTTTCACAATGTCGAGATTGCCGTCCAGATCGTAATCGATGGCCGACACTCCCATTCCAGCTTGTGGCTTGCCGTCGGCGCTCAGCGCACAACCCGCCTCCATGGCTACATCTGTAAATTTGCCGTTGGTCAAATTTTTATAGAGCGCGCTGGCCGTCGAATCGTTGGCCACATAAATATCCGGCCAACCGTCATTATCGAAATCAGCGGTCAACACGCCCAGGCCGTAGGTTCCGTTAGCATTTAGAATTCCCGCGGCTTGCGAGACATCCGTAAACGTCCCGTCACCATTGTTGTGATACAGAATATTTTTGCCGCCATTCAATCCGGGCGGCCCGCAGGCCACCAGCACCCCTTTGTAATTGCAAGGCCCCGACTCGGGAACAGGCGCGGTGGCCAGATCCAGATCAATATAATTCGCCACAAAAAGATCCAGCCGCCCGTCGCGATCGTAATCCACAAAGGCGCAACCGCTGTTCCATCTCTTTCCGTTGCCCGCCACGCCGGCCTTTTCACTCACATCCGTAAACGTCCCGTCGCCGTTATTGTGATACAGCACATTTTTCCCAAAGTAGGTGACGAAGAGATCCTCGAATCCATCGTTGTCATAATCCCCGATGCACACGCCCTGGCCCCAGCCGGAATGCACTAACCCCGCCTTGGTTGTCACGTCCGTGAATGTGCCGTCACGATTATTTTTGAACAGATGAGACGACGGCTCCTGCCCCGCTGGAAATCCTTCCAGCCGCCACCCATTCACCAAAAAAATGTCCAGCCATCCGTCGTTGTCGTAATCGTAAAAAGCCACTCCGCAGCCGGTCGTTTCCAGCAAGTATTTATTTTTGTGTTCGCCGCCGAAAATAGTTTTGGCGTTCAGTCCCGCTTCCTTAGCAACATTCAGAAAACTCAATCCCAGTGGAGTGCCGGCTACCGGAGGAGCAGGCGTGGCAGCGCCCTGCAGGATCTCGCGTCCCAACCCGTGAGCGTTTACGGAACGCCAGAAACCCAATATGTTTTCGAGTGGGAGCACCGTTGCGGAACGGCTCAGCGACTTCAAAAAGGAGCGGCGTGAAAAACGCAAAAGGAGTGGTACCTTCCCGACTTTGGCTCGTGCTAGAATCTGCCGCTTTCCTTTATAGAGAGGCGTATGGCAGTTTGCAAGCGCCTGCATCTCGACTTCGCGCCGGCAATCGCCAACCCGTCTATGTTCGACACCAATCCCATCGTGAGACACTCTCAAGCGCTGACATGAAATTACTTCGTATTCTCGCGACTCTTCTCTTTATCGCCGCCGCCGCGAACGCCGTGGATAAAGATACGGATAAAGCTAAAGATCAGTCCCCCTCCCTGGAGTTGACCCGCCCAGTGCGCACCTGGGAATTTCTTTCCGCCGTAGGAACGCGCGCAGGAATTTTTGGCAACGAATCCGGACGCGTCGAAGCCTGGGTCTATCCCTTAAAACTTTTTCGCGATTTTCATCTGCGCTTTCACACCGAGGACCGTGCCTTGCCCGCGGAAACCCTGGCGCGCACCGTGATCGTCCGGCCGGAATCCACCACCATCGTCTACACCAGCGATACTTTTTCCGTGCGAGAAACCTTTTTTGTCCCCGTCGACGAGCCCGGCGCGATCATAACTTTTGAAGTAGAAACGGAATTCCCCCTGGAAATTGAAGCGGTCTTCCGCCGCGATTTTCAATTGGAGTGGCCCGCGGCACTGGGCGCCACGTACGTCAACTGGGAGCCGGAACGAAACGCCTTTTACTTCGGCGAAGAGCAAAAGAAATTCGCCGCCTTCCTCGGTTCGCCCACCGCTGCGGAACGCCGCAGGGAATATCAGACCAACTATTCCAGCGAGAGTGACAATTCCTTCCGCCTCGGAGTCACGGAAAAAGGCGCCGACACAAAAGTGATCGTGCTGGCCGCTTCTGTACAAGGCCGCGCCGAAGCCGAAGCAGCCTATCAACACTTGGCCGAAGAATACCCCCAGTTACTTCGCCAGTCCGCTGACTATTACCGCGATTATTTATCAAAAACGGTAAGCGTCGAGCTTTCCGATGAAGAATTGCAACGCGCCTATGACTGGTCGCGCATCAGCATGATCCAGGGCTTGGTCACCAATCCTTATCTCGGAACCGGACTCGTGGCTGGCTACCGCACTTCCGGCGAAAGCCAACGCCCCGGCTTCGCGTGGTTTTTTGGCCGCGACTCCATGTGGACCTCGCTGGCCCTCGACGCCGCCGGGGATTTCGCAACGACGCGCAAGGCCCTCGAATTCATAGGAAAATACCAGCGCGAAGATGGAAAAATCCCGCACGAAATCGCCCAGGGAGCAAACTTCGTCCCCTGGTTCAAAGATTATCCGTACGCATACGCTTCCGCAGACGCCACCCCGCTCTACATCATCGGGATGAACGATTACGTAGTCGAAAGCGGCGACACCGCGTTTGCGCAAGCGAAGTGGGAAAGCGTTTGGAAGGCTTATCAATTCCTGCGCTCCACCTATGACGCGCAGGGTTTGCCGCAGAATCTTGGCTTCGGCCACGGCTGGGTTGAAGGCGGCCCGCTGCTGCCGGTGAAAACCGAACTCTACCAAAGTGGTTTGGGCGCGGAAGCATTGCGCGCGCTGAATAACCTTGCACGACTCGGGGGTAAAGAAACCGAAAGCAAGGAACTCCAAGGCGCATTCGAACGCCAACGAACACTCGTCAATAATGCTTTTTGGCTGCCCGACAAAAAAAGATTCGCCTTCGCTCTCGACAAGGACAACCACCCCGTCGATGAAGCCAGCGTGCTTTCCACCGTGCCCATGTGGTTCGGTTTGCTCGACGAAGAAAAAGCCGCCGAGATGATCACGCTGTTGTCCGATTCGAATCATCAAGCCGACTGGGGGATGCGCATCCTTTCCGGCCGCGCCACTCGCTACAGCGGCGGCGGATATCACTACGGCTCGGTGTGGCCGCTATTCACCGGCTGGGCCTCAGTGGGCGAGTATCGCTATCATCACGAACACGCCGCCTACGCGAATTTGCGGGCCAATGCCTTGCTCGCGCTGGACGGCTCCCCCGGCCACGTCACCGAAGTGCTCTCCGGCGATTACTACCAGGGCCTGTCCACCAGTTCGCCGCATCAGATTTGGTCAGCGGCTATGGTCGTCGCTCCTGTACTCCGGGGAATGTTAGGACTCTCGACCGACGCGCAAAATACCACGCTTACGTTGGCGCCGCACCTGCCGGCGGATTGGCCCGGCTTCGCCATTCACACCGTTCACGTGGGCGAAGCCACCATCGACCTTAGCTACGCAAAAACGCCGGACGCTATCGAACTGGAAATCAAAAATTCCGGCACAAAAAATTGTGCCATCGAATTTGAGCCCGCTGTCAGCTTGCGCGCGCGCGTGCTCTCCGCGGAAGTTGGCGGCCACGCCGTACCATTCCACATACAGAGCCATGGGGCCGATCAGCACATAGTGATTCACGTTTCAGTCCCGGTCGGCGCAACCAAGCTGCGCATCCGCATCGCCAACGATTTCGGCGTCAGCTATCAACCCGAGTTGCCGCAGCTCGGCAGCGCCAGCGAAGGCTTGAGAATACTTTCAGAAACGTGGTCGGACGCTAATAATGAATTAACGCTCTCCATCTCTGGAAGTCCGGAACAGGACTACGAACTTTCCATGTCCAACCCTGGCGCAGTCTCCCGCGTCGATGGCGCAGAACTAGTGCGAGCCGGTACCGACGCTGCATGGCTCCACGTCGTTACCCCCGTCGCAGACAGCCACAATAGTGCCCACGCCACCATTACCATTCATTTTGCGCAAGGCCGTCGTGACAAATCGCGCAAACATGACTGACCGCGTCTGGATTAATCTAAGCCTAGCCGGATTCGATGATGATGCTTATTGCTTACATTCTTTTCAGAAACAACAGAGGGGTTCCTACCATGCTTGAGAAAATTGCAATCATTGCCATGATGATACTTTGCTCCTGCCTCACCGCCTTACCCTCCAGTGCCCAGCAACAGTCCGATGCCCATGGCCGCCAGTGGTGGCAAAACGCCGTTTTCTACGAAATTTATCCGCGCAGCTTCGCCGACAGCAACAACGACGGCATCGGTGACCTCAACGGAATTACTTCCAAGCTCGATTACCTCCACGAATTAGGCGTGGACGCCATCTGGATCACTCCGTGCTTCCCGTCGCCGCAGGTCGACTTCGGTTATGACGTCTCCGATTACGAAGCCATCGACCCCATGTACGGCACCATGAAAGACTTCGACCGCCTGGTCAGCGAGGCTAAAAAGCGCAACATCCGGGTCATCCTTGATTTCGTGGTGAATCACACTTCCGACCAGCACAAATGGTTCCTGGATTCGCGCTCCTCAAAAACTTCCAAGTATCGCGATTGGTACATCTGGCGCGACGGCAAAAACGGCGGGCCCCCCAACAACTGGCAATCTGAATTCGGCGTGCCTGCCTGGACCTTCGACAAAAAAACCGGCCAATATTATTACAACTATTTTTATCCCCAACAGCCCGACCTCAACTGGCGCAATCCCGCTGTGAAAGACGCCATGCTCGACGTTACGCGTTTCTGGTATAAGCGTGGCGTTGCCGGCTTTCGTCTCGATGCCGTGGACACGCTCTTCGAAGATCCCAACTTGACCGACAATCCTCCGTCGCCCGGGAAAGACAAGTTCGGCCGCCCCAACTTCGCGCGCATACACAACACCAAGCTGCCCGAAGTGCATGACGTCCTGCAGGACCTTCGCAAAATCGCCGACCAATACGATGCCGTGCTGATCGGAGAAACCTGGACGAAAGATATCGCCGAACTAAAAAATTATTACGGCGAACACGGCAACGAACTGCAAATGCCCATGGACCTTATGTTCGGCACGGTAAACAAACTGTCCGCGCCCGAATTTCGTCGCCAGATCGCCGCCGTGGATACCGCCGGCGGTTGGCCTGTTTTTGTCATCAGCAATCACGACATGGTGCGCTCCTACAATCGCTACGGCGACGGCGTACACAACGACGCAATCGCCAAACTTATGGCTTCGCTTTACCTCACGCTCCGCGGCAGCCCCATCCTGTATTACGGCGAAGAACTGGGCATGGAAAACAACGACCCCAAGCGCAAGGAAGACGTGAAAGATCCCCAAGGCATAACCGGTTGGCCCGGCGAAATCGGCCGCGACGGTGAACGCACGCCCATGCAATGGAGCGACGCGAAAAATGCGGGCTTCAGCACCGCGAAGCCCTGGCTGCCGGTGCCGGCGAGCTACAAAACCCACAACGCCGAAACAGAAATGAAAGATCCCAATTCCATCCTCAGTGTCTACCGCCAGCTACTCACCCTGCGCCACAAAGAACCCGCGCTCGTCAACGGCACTTACACAGCGCTAAATGAAGATGACCCCAACGTGCTCTCATATCTACGCAAAGAAAAAGACGAAGCCGTGTTGGTGGTCCTCAATATGTCCAACACCTCGCAAAAAGTGAAGTTGAATCTCCAACCGCAGGGTTACTCGTCCCCCAAATTATCCATCCTGCTCTCTACTTTCCAGCAGCCCGCTTCCGCAGCCCCCGCGGAAACCGTGAACCTTCCGCCCTTCGGAGCCCTGATCGCCAAAGTAGCTAACTAGGCCCTTCCGCTCCCAAGCCGGGTGGCAACCAAAAGCTAACACGGAGCGTGCTGGAGCCTTCTCTCTCCTTCATTCAATGAATCTTCGATTTTCAGGGTGGCTCTTTCCTTGATTTTTTTTGTCTTCAGATTTTATGCTAGCCCCATATCTCAGCTCACCGCACTTCCATGCTATGTTTCACGCAGCGAGGCCAAGTGGCCATCTTCAACCGAATATTCTGGATCGTTCTCGACAGCGTAGGCATCGGCACGCTCCCCGACGCCGCCGACTACGGTGACGTCGGTCGCAACACACTCGGCCACATCGCCGAGTCCCGCCCCCTAAATTTACCCACGCTCGTGAACCTGGGCCTCGCCAATATCGCGCCGCTAAAAAATCTCTCCCCCGCCGCAGCGCCTCTCGCCGCGCATGGAAAGGGCACAACTCATTCCCCCGGAAAAGACACCACCACCGGCCATTGGGAAATGGCTGGCATCTGGCTCGCGCAGGCTTTCCCCGTTTATCCCCACGGATTTCCCCCGGAGATTATCGCGGCCTTCGAAAAACAAATCGGCCGCCAAACACTCGGCAACAAACCCGCCTCCGGCACGGAAATAATCAAGGAACTAGGCGAAGAACACGTCCGCACCGGCAAGCCCATCGTCTACACTTCCGGCGACAGCGTATTCCAGATCGCCGCCCACGAAGACGTCATCCCCATCGCCGAGCTCTACCGCATGTGCGAAATCGCCCGCAAAATATTAGACGGCCCTCATCGCGTAGGCCGCGTGATCGCTCGTCCATTCGCCGGCTCACCGGGCCATTTTGAAAGAACGCCGCGGCGCCACGACTACGCCGTCGACCCACCCAAACCAATGCTGCTCGACGTCCTCTCTGAAAAACGTATCCCGGTTTTTGGCATCGGCAAAATCCACGACATCTATAACGGACGCGGAGTCAGCGACTACACCATGACCAAAAGCAATGCCGACGGCATGGAAAAATTAACCGACTCCGTTCGCCAACGACCCACTGGCTTGATTTTCTGCAACCTCGTCGATTTCGACATGCTCTACGGCCACCGCAAAAACGTAGAAGGTTTCGCGCAATCCCTGGAAGAGTTCGACGGCTGGCTTGCCAAATTTCTCCCTACTCTAAACAAATCGGATTTGGTAATGATCACCGCCGACCACGGCTGCGACCCCGACCCCCGCTGGCCCACCACCGATCATTCCCGCGAATACGTGCCCATCCTCGCCTACACCCCCGCAAAACAAAAAGGCGCGTCATTAGGCACGCGCCCCACACTCTCAGACATGGGCCAAACTGTCGCCGAAAATTTCAGCGCCACCATTCCCCACGGCAAAAGTTTTTTAAGCGATGTGAAAACGTAGGCAAGCCATTAAGCTATAACGATGTCGCGGACTCTTTCGCGTACACCGATCGAAGATCCAAAAACGCGGAGAGTGCCCGGCGCTCGACTTTTAGGGTGCGTCTTGCGTTTGCTGGTCCACAACCTTGCGCACTAACGAGTTTTTGTAGGGGTTTTTGTCTTACTCTTGAGCAAAATCAAACCAACGTCACTTGCCTGAAGCCGCCCCACCGCCACTCGGAGCGTAATACCCATTCCGCGTCCGCGCCACCAGCTTCCCTCTTCCCCGCGGGGGAATAACCTCCACCTGCACCGCTCTGAAACTCCCATCCCGCTTCGTATTCGACGGGTAGTAAGCCAAGGTGTACTGATTCCGTATATCCTTCGCCACTTGCCCGCAAATATTGTGCACGTCATCTACATTTTCCGGAAAAAACGCCAACCCCCCGGAAGCTTGCGCGATCTGCTCCAACGCTTTCTTAGCCCGCTTGGAATTTTTCTTACTCTCTTCGCTCAACAAGCCAATGGTATAAATCACGGTATCGGTCTTCTGCACTTCCCGAATCGTCCTGTCCAGCGAATTGTGGCTGGTATTGTCTTCCCCATCCGTCACAATCAGCAGCACGCGCTTATCCTTCGAAGCCTTCTTCAAATGATCCAGCGACCCGATAATCGCGTCATAAAGCGCCGTACTTCCGCGTGAGTCAATGCGTTCCAGCGCTTCCTTCAATTCCGGAATGCTGTTCGTGAAATCCTTATCCAGATCGAGATAAAAATCGTCGTTAAAATTCACCACGAACGCTTCATCCTGCGGATTGCTGGTCTGCACCAAGGTCAGCGCCGCTTCATTTACGCGTGGTCGCTTGTCCCGCATGCTCCCGCTGTTATCAATCACCAGCCCCATGCTCACTGGAACGTCTTCGCGTTTGAACACCGCCAGCTTCTGTTCAAGTTTATCTTCCAGCACGCGAAAATTATCCTGCTTCAATCCTTCCGCGAACCGCCCGCGATCATCCAGCACTGTGGTGTGCAGCACCACCAGATTAACGTCCACCTTGATGCTTTGACCTTGTCCGCTATTGGACGGCTGCCCAGGAGGCGCAGGCTGCGCATTGGGAATAGGAATCTGCGCGAACGATGCCAGCCCTAAGGCACAGACCAGCATCGCAGCGAAAAATGCATACTGAAATTGTCGAGGGAAATGTTTCGTAACAGAATGCTTCGCAAAAAAGCTAGTGGCTCGGCGCGTAGTAGCCCGTCTTGGCATACACGCTAAGCGGAGGCAGTCCCTTAGGCGCGCGTAATTTAACTTTAACTTTGCGCCAGCGCGCGTCGTGTGTTTTGTTGCTTGGCCGATATCCGATGACATATTGGTTTCGCAGCTCCATGCCGATTTTTGTCGCGATGTCCGGAAGCTCGTCGATTTTCTCGACGGCGAAGACTCGCCCCCCAGTCATCTCCGTGACTTCGCTCAACAGCGACGGGCCATTCAGTTCTTCCGGCGTGCGATTGCGATATCCGAGCGGGTCAAAAATGCCGACGGCATAGAGCTGGGTGTCCGCTTCTTTTACCAGCCGCTTGATATCGTTCTCACTGTATCTACTATGATTATCGCCTCCGTCCGATAGAATGAGCAAGGCGCGCTTGGCGTTACGTGCACCCCTCATCTGACTCAGTCCCAGATAAATCGCGTCCAGCAGCGCGGTGCGCCCCCTCGGCACCGTTAACATCATCCGCGTTTGCAGATCCTCGATGCTGTTGGTGAACGAACTCGTCAACTCCGCTCGCTCGTTAAAACTGACCAGAAAAAACTCATCCTGGGGATTGGCCGTCTTGAAAAACTGGATCGCCGCTTCCCGGGCTTTCGCAACCTTGTTAGCCATGCTCCCACTGAAATCAAAGATCACCCCAATGGATATGGGCACGTCCTCCGATGAAAACGTCACCAGCTCCTGCTCCACGTTATCTTCAAACACGCGGAAATTATCGTTGTCCAGCCCGGTGACCAGCCGGTTATAAGGATCCGTCACCGTGACATTCACTAGCGCCAGGTCCACATCCATGTGCATCGTCTGCCCGGGCTTAATCACCGCTCCAGGCGTGTCACGCTTCACATCTTCTTTAGCTTTATTCTCGTCTTTTGCGCCATTGCCGTCTTTCGCGGCGTTGGCGTCGTCTTTCGCAGGAGCAGCAGCGGCATTGCCGTCCTTTGCGGCACTAGCTCCGTCGTCCTTAGCTTTATTTCCGTCTTTTTCATCTAACCACGGTTGGGCACCTAGGCGGGAGGCGTGCGTGAAGAAGAAGCCAGCAAGCAGCAGCAGTAAAAGCGTTCGGTTAACAACGCAAAGTTCGCGTTTCACGGCACCCCCCTGAATCATCCCGGGCCTGCCGGGACGGCCGCGCGGTGGGACGAGAAGTTGAGTCTACCACTCGCGCTAATGATTACAAGCACGAAGGAGTCCTCCTCAGTCTCAAACTTGTAAAATATTTGCTGTAGATATCGCAGGCTTTGCGCGTGGTAGCATCCCTCACGTACCAATTTATTGCGGATAAAGCGCAATTTGGTACAGCCATTTTGTCTAACTGGGAAATTCTATGAGTCCAACCGACATCGTGATTGTAATTCCAGCTCGCTACGGTTCCACCCGCCTCCCCGGCAAACCCTTGGTATCTTTGGGTGGTACTACTATGATTCAGCGCGTCTACGAACGTTCCAAACTTTCCAAGCTAGCCACCCGCGTCATCGTGGCCACCGATGACGACCGCATCGTCAAGGCCGTCGAAGCCTTCGGCGGCGAAGCCCGTATGACCCGCACAGAACACCGCTCTGGCACCGAGCGCGTAGCCGAAGTCGCCGCCCACATCGATGGCCAGGTTTTTGTGAACGTCCAGGGCGACGAACCGCTCCTCGAACCAGAAGTCGTCGACGCCGCCATCAACGCCCTTCTCGAGGACGCCGCCACCTCTATCGCCAGCGTCGCCACCCCAATTAGAGTCAAGGCCGGCATTTTGGATCCAAACATTGTAAAAACGGTCCTCGATTTTGACGAAAATGCCCTCTATTTCTCCCGCGCCCCCATCCCCTGGCTCCGCGATGCCGCCGCCAAAATTGAAGTCCGCCACCTCAAGCATCTCGGCCTGTATGTCTTCCAGCGCGACGCCCTACTTGAATACCCCACACTCCCGCAGGGCACCCTCGAAAAAATCGAGCAACTCGAGCAACTCCGCTGGCTCGAAAATGGCTGGAAAATCCGCATCGCCGAAGTAGCCCACGACTCCGTGAGCGTGGACGTCCCCGAAGACATCCCCAAAGTCGAAAAACTGCTCCAGAAATAAACGGCAGCGTCCCTCGCCCAGTCGGTATCCCTTCATCACCCGACCGCCGCGCTAGCCTGTACCTTCCATCGTCGCGCGTTCACACCCCTCACGATAAGCCATAGCTCCAACGGTATTTCCCCGAGCGCCGACGCGACAGCGATGTAGGGAAAGAACAGATGGTATGCAAGCGGCGGGTACAGATAGGTCAGATAACCCAAACCACTAATCGCCAAAAGCACTCCTAGAATTCGAGGCAGGAACGTGGACCTGAAAATGAGGTAGCCGCTCAGCACGCACCACAATCCGAAGAAGAATAGGTCAACGTTGAATGAGTAAGCATTCCATTTGAAAAACATGAGCGCCAGCCCCTGAACCTGTTCCGGAGTAAATGCGCTCCAGGAGCCACTGCCTTGCAGGATGAGTAGCGGACTGAGGTACAAGAAACTGGTAAGCGCCTGCATAGCGCATCCCACCAGAATGACGAACGCCGCTGCTAGAGAGACGCGCTTTTGTTCACCGGTTTAGGCAACTCATACATAAGAGCCGCCCAAGCAATGTGGAACGCCACCCCGATGAGCGACAATGCAAAACCCAGCCGAAATAACTTCTCGTGCCCAGAAAATTGGCCGCGGTCGCCGCGCCGTTTCCCGCAGCCACCAGCCTGTCACGAATGATTACTTGACCGAATGTGGCGGTCAGAGCTTCGAGCAGTTGAAATACGCCCGCCATCCGGGCTTTAAACCGCGGCGACGCTTCTGCAATCCGTTCCATCATTTCAGTCTCGCGGGCAGCCTACACAACGCCTGCGATCCTTACAAACCAAAAAAAACCGCCCGTCAGGAACTCTGACGAGCGGCCGATTGCCCAGACAAATTTCTGAGCTACTGCTGGCGTACAGCGGTGCCGATCACTACCCGCCCGCTATCCACACCAACAAAAATGATGCTATTGGTATTCACCACATAGGCCCTGAAATTGAACGTCGTCGATGGCGTCTGCGCAGTAGTCAACTGCATCGCATTCCCTTGCGTCCCGCCCAACGTCCCATCTCCCTGCAGCGTCAGCAGCCCATTTACCGGAACGCCTGTGAAAATTTTGCCGTCACCCAATTCGGTGAAATCCACTACTCCGCCAGAGATGTTGTTCGAGCCCGCGCTCGATACTGGAATCACGCCAACAAAATCCTCTTCAAATCCGTTGGCCAAATTCACGCCACTCCAATTGATCGCGTAACTCCCAGCCATCGAAGCCGCCGTGAATGTCCCGCTCTGCGCCGTGATGGACCCATCCGCAACCACATTGGCGGAATCGTCCTGAATAAACCCTTGCGTCGCCGAGGCCATATAAAAAACATATTGAAAAGTTTGATTCCTGGTCACATCCGTGAAGTTCAACGTCCCGCGTCCGGTCCCCGCTGCATCAATCGTCAAAGCGACGTTGCTGAATCCGCCGGCCTTCGGGAAAGTATTTATCCCGCCGCTGAAATCCTCATCCACGTTCAGGTTCGTAATGTTCCCGTTAGCGTCCGCGG
>DATNKL010000057.1:0-18836 GCA_035603415.1 Candidatus Acidiferrales bacterium | reverse complement strand
ACTCCTTGGCTGATCGCCGCACCGCCAACAGCAAACACAAAGCTTCCCGGAAACGCCGCCACCGTAGTCGGCACCGCCGTTTGCGCCGTTGCCGAACCTGAAGTTGCCGCCACCGTGTCGTTTTCCACCAGCACCAGGTGGCTGGCATCTACTACGTAAAAAACGTAACTCAGATTAAGCACCTGGCTATTCAAAGTGGTGTTGAGCGTCAATGTTCCACGCCCAAAGTTGCTGAAGTTCGTCGCATCCTGCGTGATCGTCCCGGGCTGCAGCGTAATCATGCCTGAAGGCGATGCGCCGTCATTCACGTCGATCACTCCGCCCGTAATTTCACTGACTCCGTTGGTAGTAAATTGCCCGATGAACGACGCGGAGGTTCGGTTGCCTAAATCCAAACCGGTCAAATCAAATGCATACGCCGTCGCAAACGTGCTGCTAATCGTCTGCAGACGGAAATTTCCACTCATCGTGGACGAGCCGTCCGTTTCAATCATCAAGCCACTGGAAGTCGAATCCAACACAATGCTGAAAGTAAAATTATCCGCCACGCCGGGATTCACTACGTCAGGATGGCTTAGCGTGAGCACGCCTTTCCCATCTGAATTCATTGTATATTTCGACGCAGGCGCGGCCGTGAAATTAAAGGTGCTGAAGGACCCGCCATCATTCACGTCTTCAATCGCCATGGTGATGTTGCCCTGCCCGTCGGCATGAAAGCTGCCAATTCGCGAAATCGATAGCCCTTGCGTATTATCGGTGCCACTCATCGAGAAAGCATAGGTCCCGTTCAAGCTCGCAAGCGAGTAACTGCCCGGCGGCATCGGAGTAGGCGTAGGAGTAGGAGTGAAGGTCCCATTCCCGCCACCGCACGACGCCGCATACAATCCCAGCGCCATGCTCCAAATCAGAAAAATCCCTTTCATCGCGTGCATTTTTGTCGCACGGGTTTCCACCGCGCCCGTTTTTGAAGAGCCCGTTTCCGTCGTGGGCGCTTTCATCGCGAACCCGCCGGTGAAACAATCTTCCCATTCGCGCCAACCGCGGTCGGTAACAACGGCACCCCGTTTTTCGAGCGTACCGCTACGGACTGCGAACCCTTCTGTATGACCCGCGCCACAAAAACACTGCTATCGCCGAAGGGCACAGTCTCGCCAGTAATGCTGACCGTATCTCCCGGTTGCAAAGAAATATTGCTCGCTTGGATCATTTTCGCATTACCAGCATGCACCTCCATCGTCCCCGAACCAGTCTGCAACGAAATGCGCGCCCCCAACGGAGGTGTCGTCGACGCCGCACTGTACTGCAAAATTTTCCCGCTGATCACGCTCTCGCGGGCCACAGCGTAAGCCGCCCCAGCCCGATGACCAGCAATCTGCGGAATCTGTTGCCCCCACGCAACATGGCCAGACAGTAGCGCGCCCAATAGCGACGCCGCCGGACCAATCGCCCTGGCGCGTCCCATCCATTTGTATATTTTCATTCGTCTCCACCAACCGAACCACGCGAAGGGTGCCCCGGATTCGCAGTTGATTTGAGTCATGAACCCGGGTCTTGCGGTTTCAGATCCCGATTCACCCGCTCCACCAACCAAAATCACGCAGAGGGCGTTCCACCCCCGAATTTCAGGGATAGGTCTTGAAGTTTCCGAATACGAATTAGATGGCCTTCCCCGCAAAATGGCTGTGACCATCCACGAGACAAGTTAACTTTTTACAAACCACCGCCGCAGTTCCGTCCATCCCACCACACACGAAGAAAACCACATCTGATAAACACCCAGCCCCAGCGATAAAAACACAATAGAAAAAATAAAGTTGCAGATACCATGCAATATTCGCATTAACCCACCAACCAGCCACAGGCAGTCCTCAGCCCCTCGCGCGATGGTTTTAAGCTCCACATCACCTACTTCCGCCTCCCAACTCCGAAAGTTCCACTCAAGAATTGAATTCCCCACTCTCGCCAATTCAATTCCGCGCATCTTCCCGTTTGACACTTTTTGCCCCAGCATCCATAATTCCTTGTACGTCACCTGCGGAGGGCGGATAAGTCCGCGATTCAGTTCGCGGTCCATCACGGATGGCGCCAAAATATATTTTTGTTACTGGCGGTGTTGTTTCCTCACTGGGAAAAGGCGTAGCTGCCTCCTCCATCGGCTGTCTCCTCGAAAGTCGCGGCTTCAAAGTCACCCTGCAAAAGTGCGATCCGTATCTCAACGTCGATCCCGGCACCATGAGCCCCTTTCAGCACGGCGAAGTCTTCGTCACCGAAGACGGCGCGGAAACCGATCTCGACCTTGGCCACTACGAGCGCTTCACTCACGCCAAGCTTTCTCGCGACAATAATTGGACCACCGGCCGCATCTACGAAACCATCCTTACCAAGGAACGCCGCGGCGATTATCTCGGTAAAACTGTGCAGGTCATTCCCCACGTCACCGACGAAATCAAAGCGACCATCAGAAAAGTTTCCGAAGGCGTTGACGTGGTCATCGTCGAAATCGGCGGCACCGTCGGCGACATCGAATCTCTTCCCTTTCTCGAAGCCATTCGCCAGATGCGCCTCGAGCTCGGCGCCGAGAACACTTTATTTGTTCATGTAACTCTCGTTCCGTACATCGCCGCGGCCGGCGAGCTGAAAACCAAGCCCACCCAGCACAGCGTCAAAGAAATGCTCGGCATCGGAATCCAGCCAGACGTTTTGCTTTGCCGCAGCGACCGTCACATCGCCGAAGATTTAAAAAAGAAAATCGCGCTGTTCTGCAACGTCGCCGAAGCTTGCGTAATTTCCATGCAGGATGTGGACACCATCTACGCAGTTCCGGTGGAATTGGCCAGGGAAGGCCTGGATACACAAATTCTTCGCCACCTCAAACTCGTCGAAAAACCGGCCAACATGCAGCCGTGGCTCGATCTCGTCCACCGCTTGCATCATCCCGCAGGGGAAGTGCGCATCGCGGTAGTCGGCAAATATGTCCAGCTCGAAGACGCTTATAAGAGTTTGCGCGAAGCATTACTTCACGGTGGCTTGGCGCACCAGCAGAAAACTGTCCTTGAATGGATTGAAGCGGAAGAAATCGACTCGCCGGAGACCGCGGCTTCACGCTTGCGCGGCTACGACGGCATCCTCGTCCCCGGCGGATTCGGCAAGCGCGGCATTCAAGGAATGGTGTACACCATTCAATGCGCCCGCGAAAACAAAGTGCCCTTTTTCGGAATTTGTCTCGGCATGCAATGCGCCACCATTGAATACGCCCGCGACATGGCCGGCCTCAAACAAGCCGACAGCACCGAGTTCGAGCCGCAAACCCCGCACCGCGTAATTTACAAATTGCGCGAACTCCTCGGCGTCGACGAAATGGGCGGCACCATGCGACTCGGTGCCTGGCCCTGCAAACTCGAGCCCGGCTCCCTGGCCCACCTGGCTTATGGCAAAACAGAAATCAGCGAGCGTCACCGCCATCGCTACGAATTCAATCGCGACTACGAAAAAACTTTACTTGGTGCCGGCCTCCGCATCACCGGCCGCACTCCTGACGAAAACTACGTCGAAATTATCGAAGCCCCCGATCACCCTTGGTTCCTCGGCTGCCAGTTCCATCCCGAATTCAAATCCAAGCCCCTCAAGCCGCATCCGCTCTTTGCCGCCTTCATCGGTGCCGCGCTGGACCACAAGCGCCACAAAACCCGCCCCGCCGCTGTGCTTTCACAACCTGAGCCCGCGCGCGCCCCACTCCTCCACGCCTCCCCCCGCTCCACCGCAAACTAGCAGCCCTTCGAAGTTGTGTACGCGGGTGCTCGAACTCGCTTTTCAACTTGGATATCTCGGCTGATCAGTCCGCAACCTTTGACTCTTACGGCTTGGAACTTTCAGCTGCTTCAGTCTGAATGGCAGTCACTTTAACGGTGCTGTGATCCCCATCTTGCAAGGTAATCCGTTGCCCCTTTTCTTCAAACTGTTTCAAGAATTCCGGATCCTGCCACGCGTCTGCCTCCACTTCCACCCAACTGAATAATTTGTAATCGCCGGGCGCGATGCCGCGCAGATCAAAATTTCCGTACTGGTCTGTGCTCTCCTTTTTGTATCTTGGATAGTTCTCGCGTTGCGCCAATTCGGGCACCAAGACAACCAACACGCCCGGCAGAGGCAAACCATCCGAATCCATTACTGTGCCCTTCACCCGCGCGCCCCGGGAATTAACTACAATTTCCAGCGTGCCCGGCTCCCCGCGACTAACGGTAAACCCATCTTTCAGGACGCTGGATTCGCCAAAGCGCATATCCTTAATGTAGCAGTCCTTGGTCATGCCCATTACTGCCGCGCGGTAAGTGCCCTCACCAAGCCCCTTCAGAGTAAAAAGATTGTCTCGTCCAACCCTCGATTGTCCACGAATTCCAAGCGGCACATCTACTGCCTGTGGAGTTACTGTCAGTTCATCTTTCTCCAATGCTGGCTGGCCCTCCCACACAATTCGGCCACTGATGTTACTTCCGGGTACCACAGTCACTGCGATGCCTTCCACGTCGGCATTTCCAACATCGACGGCTTGTCGGTTCATGTACTCGATGCCGTCATCAAACCAAAACGACGCGAGTGTATAAGAGCCCGGCAGAACCTCCTGCAGAACAAACGAACCATCGGGTTTTTGCACCGTCGTAGGCGCCCAGAAATTCCACTCGCCGTTATTGGTAGTAGGTACCAGTAGAATGTTGACTCCAACTCCCGGCTTGTGACTAATCTGGTTGTAGACCTTCCCGCGAATCTGATGCACAGGTACTTTGCGCATCAGGATGTCAATGGAAGAGGCCTCCTCGCCAGCCTTGATCGTAATCGGACCTGCTTTTGCGGTGTCGGGCGTTCCCGGGTAATACAACTTTGCATAGCCTTCATTCTGTGCATCCTTGGGCTCGTCTTCGGAGCCTCGGTTCCAGTGAGGATAGACACTGCTCACAAAATAACGGCCGGGGGCAAGACCAAAGAGCCGATATTCACCGAGGTCGTTTGTCCAACTCGACATTGCAGCACTAGTACGCGTTCGTTTTCCTTCTGAGTACACCTGGCGAACCGCGTCCACCATGGCATTCGGCAACGGCTCGCCATCGTCATCGTAAATCTTGCCGGAGATAACCGCGCTCGGTATTAATCTGAACTGCAAATCCTTCAGCTCCTGTCCTGCATGCAGCGTCAGGACCGCGCCCGATGCGTCGGGTTTGCGTCGCCCGTACTCTTCGTCAACAAATCCAACCCGAGTCACGTAGAGGCGATAGGAGCCCGGCTCGATCGCCTTCATTACGAAGTGCCCATCCGCGCCCGTTACGGCACCCACCGTGCGATTTGGGTCCTCCACGTTCGTCAAACTCAAATGAGCTTTTCTTAAAGGCGCGCTGTCCGCCATTTTGATGACAATGCCTGCGACCGAACAGCTTTCTTCTTTTGGCGGTTTTGTGTTTTTCTGGGCGTTGGCAGATAACGCCGTGAGCAAAGTTAGCGGCAGGACCAGCACGCGAAGTCTTAACATGCGAAATTCCCGCCCGAAGTATACGACGATTAATTATTCATTTGATATAACACGCCGCGTTTATCCTCGTTCCGGGTGCCCCGGGGTTCGCACTTGAGTTATTGAGTTATGGATCTGGGCCCTTCTTACACGACAACGTACAAGCGATACCTGATAGACCTTTCCCAGCGCCGCCCTATCATTTGTTTGAGGATTTGATCGCCATGAAAGAAAACACGAAAAATCTGGTCGGCATCGGAACTCTGGCTGCCGCAGGATTCTTACTCGCAAAACAATTCGCCAGGCGTGCACGCGCTTTCGAGCTCACCGACAAAGTTGTAACGATCACCGGCGCTTCGCGCGGCCTGGGCTTGGTCCTCGCGCGCGAATTTGCGAGGTACGGCGCCCGCATCGCCATTTGCGCACGCGATCAATCTGAACTTGAGCACGTGGTCGACGAATTTGCCTGGATGGGTGAAAACTTTCTGGCTGTAACCTGCGACGTAACCGTCCGCGAAAATGTCGAAACCATGGCCATGCAGTCGAAACCATGCTCGGTCCCGTCGCATTCACGGCGACGCTGAATTGATGTTAGGCGCCACCGCCAAATTCGACGCCGCGATGCATTTGCTCATGCCTGAGATGATCAACGAAATCCTCGGCTTTACCAACACTCTGCTAATGCCCGCGCCCAACGGCTCCGGCGTCCGCAAATTCAAAGGCTCTCAAAGCGAAACCGCGGTAACCCAAAGCGCCCTAACCGCGCTCACGCGCATAGCCGAGTCCGCCAACAACCAACTCTAACAAGGGGGATTAATTTGCCTCTGCCTGATTGCCAAAGGGAAGTTTAAGTTGTTCCATCAGTTCTGGTTGTTGGATATCTAGTAATAATAGCTTTACGGCTTCTAACCAGGAACAGGTCGTAATGGACCGCGAAGGAGGTCTCATGAAGAAATATATGCTGAGTGCATGCTGTTTGCTGACAGCGGTTTTCCTAGGTCTGGTGACTTCAGCGTACACTCGGGGTGCCGCTGGTCACTCTAAGAATGTTAACAACCCACGCTACGGTCTGGCTGAGATCTGTCGCGTGCAATCACTACTGCCGAACTAGACTACAAATTGAAGCATGGAGTGTATGCCAGTTGGGGCGCTCTGGTCGCAAATGGAGATTTTACGAACAACGGAACAAAGTTGGGACCAAAGAACGATCCACGATTCGCGAATGTGAAATTTTCAAGCGGATCTGAAGTTCTGCCCGGCTGGAAACTGCGTTTGAATTTGTCAGCTGACGGCAAGAGCTTTGACTTGTTGTTAGAGGACGCGACCGACGAGAAGTGTGGCTACGCAGCGATTACCGACGAACGCGGCATCATCCGACAAGGCAAGACAATTGATTGTGAACTCTAGTCGGACCTTTCAAGGCGGGTGGCCCACGCTTAAGCCAGCTCCATTGTCATTTCATTTTCAGGCACTACTTTGCCCGTTGAGTGATAATGCCCAACATGATCGCCGATCGAAACGCCCGCGCCCTCGCAGCACTTCGCATTTCTGTCGGCCTGCTTTTCCTCATCTTCGCTGAATACAAAGTATTCGGCTCACAGTTCACTTTGGGTGGCGGCTTCCAATTCTGGATCAGCCGTTTTCTGACCGACGGCGGCACCTACCCATTTATGGTTCCCATCTTGCAAAAATTCGTCCTGCCTCATGCGACTCCCCTCGCTTTCCTCGTCGCGTACGGTGAGCTGGCCATTGGTCTCGCATTGCTGACCGGCATCCTGGTTCGCCCCACGAGCATTTGTGGCGCAATCTACATGCTCACGCTGCTTTTCTCCGCAAACTATCCTGGTTTCCACGCCGTCTTCTGGCAATTTTTTGGTGCGTCGCTCGAACATTTGGTGTTGGCGCTCTGCTTCGTTGTATTTATCTTGGGAGACTCAACTCAAGCGCTGTCGCTACGCCCATATCTTCAAAGGCGGCGCAGCACACCCAAGGCGCCCGCCTCGTCTCCTCGAACCTGACTCAGGCGCTTGTTGTTTTGTATCGTCAGCGTTTACCGGTCGCACACCATTAACTACGAGAAGACTCCGGCTGGCCTACTCTTTGCGCTTTTTGCTTTTTTGCAAAAGGGTTTTACGCGCCGCGGCGGGTGGGCGCTTTTCTCCGATTCATTTGATCCGGGAGACCCGTATTTTCTTGTTTTGTAGGGATCTGATTTGAATGCAGCTGCGCGACTGGCACTTCCCAAAAAAACCGTCAGGCGGCTAGCGGGGTGCCGCACCGTCTGCGGATTTTTAAAGGGTTACCCGCCGTGGCGGGTGCGTCTCACTTGTTAAATATCTAGGTTACCTGTAAATGTGTCGTCGTCTCCAGGGCCTGTTCGCGTACCAGCAGCCAACATTAAGTGAGAACATACCCATCCACAGCCTCATCGCTCGCCGCCGGCTTCCCGGTAGATTTACCATCCACATTCGCCGCAGACTCATGCATCCTCGCGTAGCCGCTTGTAATTTGTGTTTCGTGCCATAGATTTTGCGTCGATGAGGATTCTCGTCGAACCTCGTGAATGTGGGAATAGGTGAATGGTACCAGCCGATAAAACCATCGTTCCACTTCGGCAATACCCAACCATCTGGTTCATTGGCAGGTTTTCCGCAGCACAGTGCCGTCCAGAATTGCATTGACAACCATACCGTTACGGAATATCGTCTGCCCACAACTGGTCGGTGCTACGGGCGCTAGCCCTATACTCAAAAGGTTACCCACTAACAGAACGCCGTTTCCCTCGCTATCCGTGAGCCTGCGAGTGAACGACGAGGGACGGCCTTCCAACCGTTTTGCACTTGCGCCAAGCGGCCTGCCAGCGAGTCCCAGGAGGACACCATAATGAAGATGCGGATCTCGGCCCTGCTCGTGTTTTTGTTGGTAGTAACGCTTGTACCGGCAGCTCTTCCCCAAACGGAATCGACGCCGGTCGTGTACACCTATGTAAGTCAGTTTCAAATCCCTCGCGCGAATTGGGCGGCATACTCGGAGGACAGCGAGAAGTCTGTCATTCCGGTTCTGGAAAAGTCAGTAAGCGACGGCACAATCCTTAGCTGGTCCACCTTTGAGCAAGTCATACACACCCCGGAAGGATATACGCACGGCGCAGCCTGGTCCTCCAGCAGCATCGCCGGGCTCATGAAGGTGCTCGACGAAATTCGCAAGAGCGCTCCACGGCCCAGCCAAATCGCCGCAACCAAACACGAAGACTACTTGATGCAAACGAGGATGTACCATCCCGGCACCGGAACACCAACCTACCTACGCGTGGTCTGCTCATCGGCCAAGCCCGATAAGCCGGAACATTACGCCGCAGTGCTCAAGAAGATGCTGGTGCCCACTTTTGAGGAACAACTCAAGGCCGGCGTCGCTACCTACTACGGCCTCGACGAGCAGTACGTAAATACTTCCGCGCCATCGACGCGTTGCCTCGTCATCACCTACCCCAACGCCGAAAGCATCGACAAGTGGGCCACCGCCATCAACACCACCATGGGCAAGTGGACTCCCGCGGAACGCGAAGAATTTGCAGCCGCCTCCGTGCTCGATAGCCGCCGCGATATCTTGGCGCGCATAACGCACTCCGGCCACAAATAGGTGCTTCCTTATTGCTATCAAAACGGGGAGACATTCTTCGTGCTGCTACGAAGTGTGTCTCCCCTTTTTACATCTAAACCCTCCGCTGCAGTCCTGGACGCCTCAACCCCATGAGCCTCTAGCAAGCGCTTGTCACTCGCACTACGGCCTTCGTGTTATCTTCAGTGTTCCGCATGACCCGAATTACTGAAATTGTGTGGGGCGCATGAGCCCGCATCCGTTACGTGAAATCGCGCTGGGTGCTCTGCGGTTGGGCGCTGCAAATCCGCTTTTTTTGATTGCCGGGCCATGCGTGATCGAAAGCGAGGCCCACGCTTGCGGCATGGCCGAAAAGATTGCGCGCATCGCCGCCGATTGCGGTGTGCCTTATATTTTTAAGGCTTCGTATGACAAAGCCAATCGCTCGTCGCTCAAATCTTTTCGTGGCCCGGGACTTGCGGAAGGCTTGCACATTCTGAAGAAAATAAAAAAGGATTGTGGCGTCCCGGTGCTAACCGATATTCATGAGACCACGCAAGCTGCGCCTGCCGCGGAAGTGTGCGACATACTTCAGATTCCCGCCTTTTTGTCGCGGCAGACCGATTTGCTGGTGGCCGCCGCAAAAACAGGGCGAATCATTAACATAAAGAAGGCGCAGTTTCTTTCGCCCTGGGACATGAGCAACGTAGTAGAGAAAATTGTTGACGCAGGAAATGAGCAAATTATTTTGACCGAGCGCGGCGCATCATTTGGCTACAACAATTTGGTCGTGGATATGCGCGCCTTTCCCGTGATGCAAAAAATTGGCTACCCGGTGGTGTATGACGTAACCCATTCGGTGCAATTGCCCGGAGGCCAGGGACACGCCAGCGGCGGGCAGCCGGAATTCATCGAGACTTTAGCTCGCGCAGGAGTAGCTGCAGGCGTGGATGGAGTTTTTCTGGAGACGCACGACAATCCCAGCGCCGCGCTTTCCGACGGCCCGAATGCGCTGCCGCTTGCGCAGCTGTCTTCCCTGCTGAAGCGATTGAAGCAAGTTGCCGAACTGGCGCGAAGCTGGAGTGCACGATGAGTCTCGATTGCGCGCGCCGTGTTCTGCGGATCGAGGCCCAAGCGATTCAGGATGTGCTCGCGCGCCTGGATGGCAGCTTTGAGCGCGCCGTGGACGCTTTGTTTGCGTGCAAAGGACGTGTAGTAGTTAGCGGCATGGGCAAGTCAGGTTTGATTGCGCGAAAAATTTCGGCGACGTTCTCCAGCACCGGCACGCCATCGTTTTTTTTGCATCCCGCGGAAGCGCTGCACGGAGATCTGGGTATGCTGGCTCGCGGCGACGCGCTCCTCGCGGTTTCCTACGGCGGAGAGACAGAAGAAATTGTGCGGCTGCTCGAAGCTTTGAACCGCCTGGAAATATCACTCGTTACATTAACGGGAAAAACGGACTCGACACTGGCGGAAGCGAGCGACGTGGTGCTCGACGTCAGCGTGAAGGAAGAAGCCTGTTCTCTGAACCTCGCACCGACGGCGAGCACCACAGTAGCGATGGCCGTCGGCGATGCGCTCGCGGTTGCGCTTTTGGAGCGGCGCGGATTTCAACCAGATGATTTTGCCGCGCTGCATCCGGCGGGGCGGTTGGGCAACAAACTACTTCGCGTGGAACATTTGATGCACGCGGGCGATGCATTGCCCCGCGTATCTCCAGAGACGATGATGCCGGATGTGTTTCATGAAATGAGCAAGAAAGGCCTGGGCATGACGACTGTGACGGAGCCGGACGGAAGGCTGGCTGGAATTTTGACCGATGGCGATTTGCGGCGTTTGATGGAGAAGCATCGCGGCGACACGCTGGAGATGCGCGCCGTAGACTGCATGACGCGTGGAGCGCAAACGATTGGGCCGCATGTGCTGGCGAGCGAGGCTTTGAACTTAATGGAGAAGCGCAAAATCACTTCGATTGTAGTGGTGGATGAAGTAAAAGCAGTTCTCGGGGTCGTGCATCTGCATGATCTGTGGACTCTGGAATTGATGTAAAACATTTGTGACTCGGGAATTTGCAAACAATCGGCGGAGGATTTTACTTGGCTAAAGCGGCAAAGAAAATCGCGGCGCAAATAACATCACAAGTAGCAAAACGCGCCAAGCAGATTACCGTGTTTTTGATGGATGTGGATGGCACGATCACCGCTGGCGGCGTGACGCTGCTTTCGCTGCCGGATGGCTCGACGGAGGAAATTAAAACCTTTGACGCGCATGATGGACAGGGATTGAGTCTCGCGCACACCGCGGGCATTCGCACCGGCGTAATTACCGGCCGCGGAAGTGCTGCATTGCAGCGCCGCGCCCAAGAGCTGAAAATCGAATTTGTCTATGAACACCAGGCGCAGAAAATTGCCGCGTATGAAGAAATTTTAAAGAAGACCGGCGCTTCGGAAGCGATGGTCGCCTATCTCGGCGACGACTTACCCGACATCACCATCATGCGGCGAGTCGGCTTGGCGGTAGCTGTAGGGGACGCCGCACCCGAAGTAAAACGCGTGGCACATCATGTAACGCGCGCTATCGGCGGCAAAGGCGCCGCGCGAGAAGTGGTGGAATTAATCTTGAAAAGTAAAGGCATCTGGGAAGAAATGATCGACAAGGCCCGCGCGTAAAAGGGTGATGCCAATGCCATTTCCTTTGCAGCACCGAAATCAAATGAACCCGGAGGGTGCCCCACGCTCGATTTTTATCGCGGGTCTTCGGTTTGGGTTTAGTAGGAATTGCGAAGAAATGAGTTTGTAACGAAAGAGGGATTTTATGTTGCATGCATGGCATGACGTTTCCCCGGGGGACGATCTGCCCCGCGATTTTCAGGCGGTGATTGAGATACCGCTGGGCTCGAATGTGAAGTACGAGTTGGATAAAACCAGTGGCATGCTGCGCGTGGACCGCATCATTCATTCGGCCGTGTATTACCCCGCCAACTACGGTTTCATTCCGCAAACGTATGCGGAAGATGACGATCCTCTCGATGTGCTGGTGCTTTGCCAGGAAGCGGTGCAACCCCTGGCGTTGATTCAAGCGCGCGCGATCGGATTGATGACCATGGTGGATTCCGGCGCAAGCGATGACAAAGTGATCGCGGTGGCCACTGGCGATCCCGAGTTCAACAGTTACGTGGAAGCACGAGACTTGCCGCCACATCGATTGCTGGTGCTGAAGAGATTTTTTTCTGACTACAAGCAACTGGAAGGCAAGACCGTTCAGGTGGAGGATATTCGTCCCGCATACGCGGCGATTACGGTAATTGAGAAGGCGCTGGCGCGCTACAAAAAGGTTCGCGAAAAATTGCTCGATGACGATGGGCGTGGACCGATTAAATTTCCTATTCCGAAATTCAGCGATAGGTGAAGCAGGAGGAAGAAAATTGCTGAAGTGGGTTGGCGTTGTTTTGGCGCTGTTGATTTTAGCCGCGGCGCTTGGGCTTTCGGTGGTGGCCGGGAGTATACGGGGCGCGTATGGACTGGTGCGTTACGCGCTCCCGCACATGCATCGAGGCACGCTACGCGTCGGAGACGATGCGCCTGACGCTTCGCTGCTGGCGTTGGACGGCAGCAGCCGGTTTCATATCCGGGAGCGCACCGGAGCGCGTCCGTTGGTAATTGTGTTCGGGAGCTACACGTGACCGCCTTTCCGGCGCCAGGTTGGCGACGTGGTGCAGATTTACAAAGACTATAAGGATCACACCGAGTTTCTCACCGTCTACGTGCGTGAAGCGCATCCCACGGACGAATGGCAGATGAATTCCAACGTGAAGGAAGATGTTTGTTACGCGCAGCCAAAGACGCTGGAGCAACGCGTGGCCATTGCGAATGATTTCGTGAAGCGTTTCAACTACCCGACGCAGTTTGGCATCGACGATATGAGTAATGCCGCGAATGATGCGTATGCCGCGTGGCCGGAACGGATTTACATTATTGATGAACGGGGGCGGATCGCGTATCGCGGAGGCATGGGTCCGTTTAATTATCATCCGGAAGAAGCGCGAGCCTGGTTGGCGGCTCGGTATGGGGAAGTAAAGCGAGAAGCTTCTACAGTAGGGCCCGACAAGACCGGCGCCAAACGCGAAAAATAATTAATAACTTTGTCGCTCGATTTTTGCCGGCGGCTTTTGACGCTTATACCCAGAGACGATGAGAGACAGAAATCCCCGCGCCAAGAAAGATCGGCGCATCAATTCCGCGACTCTTAAAAATACCGCGCCGACTTTCAACGCGCAGGTTCGCCAACAGCGCAGCGTTGGATTGGCGCGGGCGATTTCCAAGATGGGATATTGTTCCCGTAGCCGCGCGGAAGACGCCATTCACGCGGGGCGCGTGCGAATTAATGGCTCGGTGCGAAGGAATGTCGAAGCGCCGGTACATTTGGGCAAAGACCGCGTGGAGATTGATGGCCACGAAATTAAGAAGGCGGAAAACATTTATTTGATGTTGAACAAGCCGCGCGGTGTAGTAACCACTGCCAGCGATGAGCGTGGCCGCGAAACTATTTATTCTTTTCTGCAGAAGTATGCGGATGGCTCTTTATATTGGGTCACGCCGGTAGGGAGACTCGACAAAGCCAGTGAAGGCCTTTTGTTAATCACCAACGATTCGGAATGGGCCGCTAAGATTACCGCGCCGGAGTCGCATGTCGACAAGACTTATCACGTACAAATCGCGCAACAAGCAACGCCAACGATGATAGAAAAGCTGCAACAAGGATTTACTGTCAAGGATGGAGAGTTTTTGCGAGTGAAAAACGCCAGCGTGGTACGTTCAGGTAAACGCAACTGCTGGTTGGAGATTATTTTGGATGAAGGACGCAATAGGCATATTCGGCGAATGTTTGAGACAATGGGTGTTGAAGTCTTGCGATTGATTCGGGTGGCGATCGGGGCTTTGAAGTTGGGAGACCTGCCCAAGGGCGAAGTTCGGGCCTTAAGTGAAGAGGAAAGAGCTGTTGTTGTTTAGGAAAGCCAGCAGGGATTAACAAGCGCCGCATTGGCGGCCGAGTGCATCACAATAAACACAGCTTCGTGCGCCGCGCGTCCAGCCCGGTGACAAAATCGAAAAACTAAAGCGCACTGAAATTCAGGCGTGGAGTAAGGTTGAGCATCGCTCATTTATTCTGTTGCGGGAGCTTAAGGTTAATGAAGATTGGAACGATGATGCGGCATGGCACAGAAAAACGAGGTCGGCGGCGTGCTTTGGGCGGAGTATTGGCGATGGCACTGGCCGCGGCTGCGGGCACGACATTTTTCGCCCCGCGCAACGCGCGGGCGGATGCGGCGGCGGCATTTGATTTGTCCGGGCCGCGCGTAGAGATGAAGGTGATGCGCGCAGGCAAGACACTGCCGATTGCGAATGTCCCGAATTTGCAGGCGGGCGACCGGTTGTGGGTGCATCCAGATTTTCCTGATTCGCAATCCGTGCATTTCTTGGTGGTGGTGGCTTTTTTGCGGGGCGCTACAAATCCGCCGCCGGAGAATTGGTTTACCAAGGCGGAGGCATGGAATAAGCAGGTTCGCGAAGAAGGATTTTTTGTAACGGTGCCGCAGGGAGCGCAGCAGGCGTTGTTGTTTCTCGCGCCAGAGACGGGTGGAGATTACAGTTCGCTACGAGCGACCGTGCGAGGAAAGCCAGGAGTTTTTGTGCGCGCGTCGCAAGATCTCAATCAAGCGAGTTTGGATCGCTCGCGCCTGGATCAATACATGCAGCAGGTACGAGAGAGCGCGGGAATGGACGCCAAAGAATTACACGAACGCTCGGTGCTGCTGGCGCGCACGCTGAATATCAAGTTGGAAATGCAGTGTTTCGACAAGCCGATTGAACAGCAACCAACATGCCTGATGCAAAACAGTGACCAGAAAGTTTTGGATGACGGACATAGCCAGTCGATGGTGGCAGCGCTAACTTCCGGGCCGTCCACGGATTTGATTGGAGCGGTGAGCACCACTTCTTTGGCCGGGGGCGGATCTTATAGCCCGTATGTTGGCGCGATTGTGGACCTGGCGAAGATCATGGAAAGTTTTCGTACTCCTGATTATCAATATCTTCCATCACTGGCGCTGCCGAAGCAGGAACAATTAAATTTGCGGCTCAATAATCCTCCTTCATTTCGCAAACCGAAATCGGTGCTGGTGGTGGGATTGCCCGCGGTAGAAGCGGTGCAAATGCCGCCGCTGCGGCCGGTGCATGCGGGCGAGGTGTTGTGCCTGGAAAAACCTTCTTTGGTATTGGCGGTTGAGGGTGCGCCGCTGGTTTTTTCTACCGATATTGGACATCACTTCGTGCTGCAGTTTAAGGATAAATCCGGCGCAGAGGTGAAATTGCCGGCCCGGGCAGACGCGGTGCGTGGGGGATTTTTGATCGATGCGCACGAACTGGAGGGACGAGAACTGGAACCGGAAGTTACCGGAACTTTGCGCGGCTCCTGGGGATTTGAGCCTTACGAAGGGCCACGATTTGATTTGAAGACTGCGCACAATAGCAAATGGAATGTCGCGGCCGCGGAACAGAGCGCCTTGGTCGTTGGCCGCGATGATATGTTGCATGTGCAGTCGGGATGCGCGGTGTGCGCGGAGAAAGTCAGTTTTAAAAATGACAAAGGCTCGGAATTGAGAACGAGCTGGAAAGTTCTCCGCGCGGATACGCTGGAAGTCGGCGTGGGATTGAAAGACGAGGCGCCTGGCCTGGTGACGATGTCGGTGAAGCAATTCGGGTTGGCAAAAACGGATGAGTTGACGCTCCACACGTATTCGGAAGCGGCGCATCTGGAACGCTTCACGATTAATTCCGGGGACCAGCAGGGAGTGTTGCGCGGGACGCGGCTGGATGAAGTGGACAGTGTGGAGTTGAAAGGCGTGAAATTTTCGCCAGCGAAATTGTCGCGTGCAAATGAGAAGGATGAATTGCGTCTGGCGGCCGCGACTATGCCGCCGACAAATGCGTGGCTGCCGGAGGAAAAAGTGGTGGCGCACGTGGCGCTAAAAGATGCGCGAGTGCTGGACTTGCAGACCACCGTGGAGGCCGCGCGGCCGAAGGTGACGCTGATCAGCAAAAATGTGCAGCCGGGGCCGACGCCGACAGCGGTGCGTTTTGGGAGTGCTGATGAGTTGCCGCAAGATGCGCGGTTGGCATTCTTTTTGAAGGCGGTGATTCCGGAAAAGTTTTCGCATGCGGAAAAGATTGAGGTGGCTACGGCGGACGAAGCATTTCATGTTTCGCTAAGCGTGACCGACGGGAATCTGGTCATGCAGGATGCGGAAAACGTGCTGGCGACACTCGATCCATTGAAGAGTTTTGGGGCCTCCGCATTTGGTCCGTTGCGGTTTCGTCCTGTGGATGCTGAGGGGGCGAAGGGCGATTGGCAGCCGCTGGCGAATCTGGTGCGGTTGCCCACGCTCAAGGAAATTAGGTGTCCGGATAGTCCTGACAAGCAGTGTAAGTTGAGCGGGACGAATTTATTTTTGATTGATTCGGTGGCGTCGGATCCGCAATTTACGCATACGAGTCCGGTGCCGGCAGGATTTATGGAATCGACGATGAGCGTGCCGCGGCCGAACGGGACGCTGCTTTATATTAAGTTGCGGGATGATCCCGCAACGGTGAATACGCTGGTGTTGCCGGTTTTTCCTGACGAACGGTAGAACGAGATAGTATTCACGCGCGATTCTTGGTTGGTGGAAATGCGTAAAAGTGGTGCAATTCTGGGCGCAAGAAGCGCGACCGGGTTCGGGGTGCTAGCCTGTGCAAGGCAACTGCAAAGACCCAGGCTAAAAAGCGAGCCTGGGGCACCCTCCGCGTGATTTTCGTTCGGGAAGATTCCTAGCCAACAAAAGATTATGAGGATTTGCGGCCGGCCAAAACCGCGATGGCATTGCGAGCGCGGTGAGCGCCCGCGTCGGCGCTCGAGCCAGCAGGTGAAGCCGCTCCGGTGATGGCGCGGCGGATCGCGGCCTCGGGAGCATCGTCGCGCAAGTGAACGGTGGAACCGTTCCACTCAATACCTAACTGCTTCCATTTTTCTTGCAGGTCGACGCTCACCGGGTGGTCTTTCATTTGATTGTAGAGATCGGTGAGGACCGTGGTGCCGGTGGACTGGTCTCCGATTTTTAAAGCTTTCGTAAGCTCCCAATCATTGGTGATGTTGCCGCCGGCGTCGAGGATGCCGCGCAAAGCATCCTGCAATCCTTTTTTGTTTTGGGTTTGGCGGCGGATTTCGACGTCGGCGTCGAAACAAAATAGCGCGCCGCCCCAATAGGTGCGTCCCCACGTGTGTGTACGATCGAGACCTTCATCACCGGCTTGTGGCTGGCCTTTGGGCATGTCGCGAATCAGGTCGGTCCACATTTGTTCTTCTCTCATGTGGTTGGCGCGGATGCGCGCGATGGGCTCAACGTAAGTCGAGATGCCTTCCTCGATCCAGTGATGCTCGTCGGCGACGGAGGGAAAAGCCAGGTGGATCATTTCGTGAGTCATCATCCAGTCGTTCATTAATTCGGCTTTGGTGGTGTCGCTGCCGAGACCAATTTTTATGAAGCCTCCGCGCATGCCGAAAGTCATGCCGTGGCCTACACCGTGGCCGGAGTAAGGCATGATGCGCAACGTGAGATGCGGAACGGGAAAGTGGCCGTAGTAAGCGGTCACCGACTCGGCGGCAGCTTGCACCCAGGCGATCACGTCTGCTTGAGGAACGTTAAGCTTGCCATCGTCGACAGTGATGTCGATGTGGGAACCACCAACGATAAGAGTGGAAGTCATTTGAGGTGCGCGAGCACCAAGAGAACAAGCGGCTGCGATCAGCGATAAGAGTACAACGAAGACCTGGAAACGCGAGAGCACAGCTTGCAACATGCGGACCCCAAAAATATTTTTCGGGCGAAGGCTTGGTCACCAGGCCAGAGGTGGCTTTTTTTCTCCGGGCGCGGTTGGAAATAGCCGGTCAAGCAAATAGTCCACAGCGAATTTTCCTGGGCCGAACAGTAATACGATGACGGATGCGACTAGAAAGGTGTATGGGGCCGCGGCATAAAATTTGTCGGGGTCGGAGAAGATGGAGAAAAGGGCTTCGCGGTCGGCGGTGATGTAGGCCACGATGAGGTTGATGGTAAGTGCGAGAGCGGTCAAGCGGGAGAGCAGGCCGACGGTAAGAAAAATGCCGCCAAAGAATTCGAGACACGAAATGGCTACGGCGGTTTGCGCGGGCACGGGTAAATTGAGGCTGGTGAAAAATTCGGTGACTTTGTCGAGGTGATGGAGCTTGCCCCAGCCGCTTTGGATGAGTTGATAGCCCCAGTAGAGCCGCACGAAAAGAAGAAAGGGCGACTGGCCGAAGGCTACGTAATAAAAAAATAAGTTGTAAAGTTTTTTGAGCCGAAGGAGGAGATCGTTCATGGTGGGCTGGACGCTCCTTTCAGCTTGAGCTAAGCATTTTTGCGTCGTGCGCCAGCGGGTTTTCCTTTTATACGATTCTTAGACACGGCAGAAGTTTCAGGTTTAGGTTGGGGTTGGCAAAACCAGCCGAGCTCGGCCCAGTTGTGGAACCAGCGTTGAGCGAGAGTGGGCAACTCTTGCGGCGATATTTTACTTTTGCTAAAGGCGCGATCGATAGCTTTCTGGAGCGCTCTTCCCTGCTTTAGTTCACGCAAAAGCGCGAATTCTTCAGGCTCTAAACGGCGGAAATAAACGCTGTTGTCGATGCG
>DATNKL010000035.1:0-2249 GCA_035603415.1 Candidatus Acidiferrales bacterium | reverse complement strand
AATTCCGGAAACCGCGAAAGCCCGGGAATCGCCGGCGTACCTCGCATCCGCACACCCGCCATGCGAAACGGCACCACCCCTAGCCACGCTTGTCCGCCAAACGTATCTATCTCCAGCCCCCGCGGAATCATCGGCCGCAATGCCTCCACCGGCACCGCCCAGTGCGCGAACAACAAATGGTGCCACTCCTGCTTCATGATCCACAAACCGCGCGGCAACGGCCACGGCCGGTGCGCCGTGTGCTTCAAAATTTCCATCATCAGAGCCCACCAAACCCGCTTCTCGACATCTTGCTGCGCTCAATATACCCTTCCTCAATCGCCCAGAATCGAATCTCTTGCAGTAACGTTATGGCGTAAAGAAAATAGAAAAAGAAAAGAGGCACTCATGGATCGCAAAGCTACTGCAGTGTGGACCGGCGGACTCAAGGACGGCAAAGGTACTTTATCGACGGACAGCGGCGTATTAAAGCAAGCCCAATATTCGTTCAGCACTCGTTTTGAAAATGGAATCGGCACCAATCCGGAAGAGTTGTTGGCTGCCGCGCACGCCGGATGTTTCACCATGGCTCTCTCCGCGCAGCTCGGCAACGCCGGCATGACCGCGCAAAAACTCGAAACCACCGCCACCATTACGCTCGCCAAAGTCGGCGATGGTTTTTCCGTCACCAAAAGTCATCTCGACCTCGTCGCCAACATTCCCGGCGCCGAAAAAGCCAAGTTTGACGCCGCCGTCAAGGCCGCTGAGACCGGCTGCCCGGTTTCAAAACTTTTCAAAGCCGAAATCACCGTAAACGCGCGCTTGCAATCCTGAACCACCACCAGCGCTTCTGTCATGGCCTGTTATGCCAATGCCGCGCACACTCATCACGAAAGCCTAAATTAAATGGCGCATATCGTTCCCCACCCACTCGCTCTCTTCGGCGGCTTGGCGTTAGCCATCATCATTTTGGTTGACGCGTTTGAAGCCATTATTCTTCCCCGCCGCGTCACGCGCAAAATTCGCGTCACACGGCTCTTCTTCAGAACGACATGGGGGTTTTGGAAATTCGTAGTCGGCAAAATTTCCTCTCGCAAAACTCGGGAGGCATTGCTCGGTGGCTACGGACCCTGTTCCCTGCTATTGCTGATCGCTATCTGGGCGCTCGGCCTCGTCCTCAGTTTCGGCATGATGCAATACGGCGCGGGCTCCGCGATTGATGTCCGCGAACCCAGCCACTCAGGTTTCGCCATGGACGTGTACCTCAGCGCCACCACCTTTTTTACTTTGGGCCTCGGTGATGCCGTTCCGCGCGTTCCGTTAGCGCGATTCTTGCTCGTTGCCGAAGCCGGCTTAGGTTATGGCTTCCTCGCGGTCATCGTGGGATATCTCCCGTTTATTTACAGTTCTTTTTCTCGCCGGGAAGTAAACATCTCGCTCCTCGACGCGCGCGCAGGCACGCCGCCCACTGCTGGCGAACTTCTGCGACGTTACAGCTACCCGGAAGGCCAAAAAGCTTTGCGCGATCTACTGAAAGATTGGGAATTGTGGTGCGCGGAATTAATGGAAAGCCATCTCTCCTACCCAGTCCTTGCATATTTCCGTTCGCAACATGACAATCAATCCTGGATTGCATCGCTCACCGCCATTCTAGACGCTTGTGCTTTGGTCAAGAGCGGTATTGAAGGCGCCTGCGAGCGCCAGGCTGATCTTACTTTTGCAATTGCGCGCCACGCGGTCGTCGATCTTTCGCAAGTCTTCAGCACTGCGCCGCGCGCCCCGGCCACCGATCGCCTCAGCGCCGCCGAGTTGCGCCAATTGCGCGACACACTCGCGGCCCACGGTATGAAACTGCACGACGGCGAGGTGGCGGATCAGCAGCTCCTCAAGTTGCGCAGCATGTATGAACCATTCGTCTATTCGCTGGCCATGCATTTGAGCCAGACTTTACCGCCCTGGACACCGCAGAAAAAAGGCAAAGACAATTGGCAGACCACCGCATGGGCTCGGCAATCCGGATTGCTCGAGAAAGTCGATAAAAAAGACGGCACCCCGGTGAGTGCCGACGAACACTTCTAATCGCCAAATTTATTTATTCAAAATAATTGGAGGTCTTCCATGAGAGCGATTCGCGTCAGCCAATTTGGCGGTCCGGAAGTTTTGAAGCTGGAGGAAGTGCCCACACCCACTCCCGCTGCCGGACAGGTCCTCGTGCATGTGCGCGCGGTAGGCGTCAATCCCTACGATACGAGCATGCGTGCGGGAACGTA
>DATNKL010000018.1:0-2646 GCA_035603415.1 Candidatus Acidiferrales bacterium | reverse complement strand
GCCACTGAAGTATTCGGCAGGCAAGACAATTTCGATCCCCAAGTCGACTCTATGGTCCGCGTACAAGCTGGGCGTCTGCGTGCAAAACTCGCCGAGTACTACAGTGCCGATGCCGCGGCTGACGACCCTGTCTGGGTGGATTTACCCAAAGGCACCTACGTTCTCACCTTCCATCCACGGACCCCAGGCACCAGACATCCCTCCGCATCCACTAACGGCGGGCGCCATGACTCCCAAGTCCATCAAGAACACGAGCCTTTACCACGGCAGATTCCGCGCAAGTGGGCCATCGCCGTCGGAACCTTGGCCGTGTTGCTTGCCGCGAGTTTAACGGTGATGGCCTCCTTGCTCTTCCCGCGCAAAGCTGGCGAGACCAGCGCCATCAGCGACCGGCCCGGAGTTCCCGCCGCGTTTCCTACATTCTGGCGAGGATTTCTAACCGGCCCCGAAGAGCCGTGGGTGATCTTCAGCAACGCGCCTTTTGCCGGCAGGCCAGACGTGGGGATGCGCTATTACAATCCCGTCCGCGACGCTGGTCAGCCGATACTCGATCACTACACAGGAGTTGGTGAAGTTATAGCGGTACACGAACTCGATAAAGTTTTCGCCTTGCTGCACCAGGAAATCCGCGTCAAACGCGGAAGCCTTTTTACCCTGGATGACGCCAAGAACAACGACCTGATTTTTATCGGATCGCCTTCTGAAAATTTGTCCCTTCTTGATATTCCCGGCACTCACGAATTTATCTTTAAACAAATCCCCTCTGGTAACCGCCGCGGAAACACCGAAATCATCAATGTTCATCCGCGGAATGGCGAACCAAAGGAGTTTCTCGCTTCACCCAATAATCAAGCGCTCACCGAAGATTATTCCGTTGTCGCCCTGGTGCGCGGCTTAAACAACGCCCGCTCAGAACTCATCCTCGCCGGCACCACCACCATGGGAACCCAAGCGGCCGTCGAGTACGTTTCCCGTCAACAAACTCTCGAGGAATTGTTATCAAAGTTGTCGGTCTCAAAACCAGCCGACCTGAAACCCTTCGAAGTCGTCCTTCACGTCAAAGTAGTGCGCGGCGTCCCGGTAGCCACCGAATTAGTAGCCCTCCGCAAAGCTCTCTGAAAAGCCTTCGCATTTTCCGCGCAATCGCGCTGCCCAAATCGAGTCTCGCGCACCGTTGTTTTTTTAATCGAAATTCGCGTTCGCATCCCACTACAAACCAAAAAACGCGAAGGGTGCCTGTAGATGATCAAGACGTTGTACCTTTTCTAAGCTCGTCAACAACACACCGAACACATGGTTCAACAGCGTGCAGCGCGACACTAGGAGTGCCAGAAACCACGAAAACCCGCACGTCACTATGGAATGCCCTCTCGGGCGGAATGCCGGACCTCCGTAACAGTGAAGGCCTTTTACTGACTAAAGCAGAAAAACTTCCTTTGAAAGAGGTACAACGTGTTGAAAGATCACAGGTGCCCCACCCTCGATTTTCAGGGTGGGTCTTGAAGTTCGGTCTTGAAGTCGCGCGCCCCGGTCGCAGTTGAGTGTTCAGTCCCATGACACCCTTTACGCGTTGTCCCTGGACATCCTTTACACTCCCGCTCGCTAGCAATACGCTCAAGGTGACGTCGCCTTCAACCGAGGATCCAGCTCCGCCGCTCGCTTCAATTCCCTCCCCGATTCTTCCCGCTCGCCCTTTCGTTGCAGCGCCAATCCCAATTGATAATGAGCCGCCGCATACCCCGGCGTAGCCGCAATAGCAGATCGAAACTGCGAAATCGCAGCATCAAGGTCCCCGGCGTTCATCAAACGCGTGCCAGAATTGGTCGCGAACACCGCAGCCTGCAAATCAGTAGTCTGCTTAGCCATGGCCGCGCCCGCGCGGCTCTCCTGAGCGGCGCCCTGCGTATCGCCCAGCTGCCGAAGCACCGCCGCCAGCGTAGTGTGCGCTCCAGCAAAGTCCGGCTGCAGTCGAATAGCTTCACGCAGCGCGCCAGCCGCGTCCTGCCATTTTCCCTGCTGCTTCAAAACCGTGCCCAGCGTATAGAACGCCTCCGCATAATCAGGTTTCGCGCGAACCGCCGCCCGCAGCTCGCTTTCCGCCGCAGGCAATTCGCCCTGCTGCCAAAGCGTGACTCCCAGCGTGTAATGTGCATCCGCTTGCTGGGGATTCAACTCCGCCGCCTTCCGCAACTCCGCAATCCCTTCCGGAAGTTTATCTTTTAGTTTTAACGCCAGCCCCAGATCGTAGTGCAGCGTCGCATCATTCGGCGCGTCTTTCAACGCAGACTGAAATTCCTCGATCGCCGCGTCGAAATCAGTTTTTTGCAAATACGCTACGCCAAGGTTCGCCCGGTAACTGGTATCCCCAGGATGCAGCCGCACCGCCGCTTTGAACTCCACAATCGCCCCGTCCCCATCGCCAATTTGTAAAAGCGCTAGTCCCAAATTATTGTGCGCGTCAGAATTTTCCGGTTGCAGACGCACCGCCTGCCGAAAAGCCTGCACCGCGCCATCCGCATTTCCAGAATGTTGCAGCAACAACCCCAATTCGTTCTGCGCTCCAGGAAAATCAGCTTGTAGTTTCGCGACGATCTGCAGTTCGCCCACGGCTTCTGCCGTGTCGCCCGTTTGTTGGAGCGCTTTGGC
>DATNKL010000213.1:0-2669 GCA_035603415.1 Candidatus Acidiferrales bacterium | reverse complement strand
AATTCCTGGCTGTCGCTGGCCATATCGAAAACGGTGGTGCCAATTACGGGGGCCTGGCCAATTACGCGAATGTTGGCGGGGCGCTCGGCGAGAAGGAAGGCTTTTACTTCGTGATATTCCTCGATGATGCCGCTGTATTTGGAGCCTGCGATAGGCTTCAGTTCAACGGTGGCGTTGAGGCTGTTGATTGAGCCTGCTGTGGAGTTGAATTTTTCGAGTAATTCTTCGCGAGTGGCGTCTTTGACGACGGGCTTCTCGGCGGCGGGAGTGTTTTTAACGACGCTTACCTGGCCTCCGCAACCCGCCAGAATGAGCGCGAGCGTTGCCAATGAAACGCGGAACAAATTGCGTCGCGTGGTTGGGGTGGGCTGGGATTTTGCTGGCACGAGATTTAGTTGGGGCGTGCAATGTGCACGTCAAAAGGCTGAAGCGCGGGCCGCACACGGCGGATGACTTCGCTGGGCCACAATTTTTCGCTGAGCAGAGTGATCCAACCGTCTTCCGGTTCACAGACAGCGCAGAATGTGTAGCGCGTATAGGCGGATTGATAGGCATCGAGCCCGCGTTTGGAGAGTTCGCCCTCGACAGCGGGATCGGGAGTCTGGGCCGCGGGGCCGACACGCACGCCGAATGTTTCCGATTCGAAGCGGGAAAAAATATCGAGTAGCTGTTCTTGCGTGGGTTTGGGAATTACAAGGCAGCGCTCGGCGGCATCGCGAAAAGGAATTTCATGGGTGCTGCAGAAATCGCGGACCCGATCTAGGTGGCTAAAAAAATCCAGGACGTAAAACTCTTCGCCCGCGAGAACGGGGAAAGCAGCGGACCAAATTTGCGCGGCTTTACTGCCTCGGACGGGCTCGCGGCTTTCCGTTTCGAGCAGTTCGAGCCCCACGGCTTTTACATCGGAGCCGAGATTTAAGACTTCCACGTCCAGCGAAAAAGGGGGCAGATCGAGAGCGCCACTGCCGAGAGCGTTGCCCGGAGAGCTCATTCTTCGAGGCCCGCCTGGGGGAATTTAGATTGAAATTCGGGGGACTGTTTTCGCAGATCGAGCCAATCGAAGAAGGCATCCGGGTTTTCGAGCCAGATACGAAACCAATTGGCGATTTCTTCTTTTTCAGCACGCTTGGGAAGTTCGACTTTTTGGTTGCGCGAAATCATTTCGGCGCGGCGCTTGCCGAGACGCGCAACGTTTAGCACACGCTCGACAGCGGCGTGTTCGCCTTGCGAGCGAAACTTGCGCATTAATTCATCCAAGCGCATAACACTGACTTCGGCATCTTCCAATGTTTTGAAATGGAGCAGGTCTTCAAATTCCTCTTCGTACTGGTCTTCGGCTTCTTCCTGCAGAGTGAGCTCCAGTTTCAGACCGGCAGCTTCGAGAACATCAGCGATGTATTCGCTTCCGGTCTTTCCAGCTTCGCCGTGTTCGGCAATGAGGCGACGGCGCAACTGATCGATTTCCGCGGGCGTCCATTTTTGCACGCCGATCTGGCGAGCAGCTTGCAGGATGAGCAATTTTTTTGTGTTGGACGATTCGTTCATCGATTCGAAGCCTGCTCCCCGGCAAGAAGATGACGGTACTTAATCACATTATTATTGTGCTCCGCCAGCGTGGCGCTGAAGAAGTGTCCACCCTGGGTGTTGGCGACGAAATACAGATAATTGGTGTGCGCGGGCTGATAGGCGGCGCGCAGAGAGGCTTCGCCGGGATTACCAATGGGGCCGGGAGGCAATCCGGTATGGGCGTAGGAATTGTAGGGTGAATCGATGTGCAGGTCAGCGGTGGTGATTGTGCCGTTGTAGCGACCCTGTTGCTCGAGCGCGTAGATGACGGTGGGGTCGCACTGCAGGAGCATGTTTTTATGCAAGCGATTTTCGAACACCCCGGCGACCAGCGGGCGCTCTTCGGGTTTGGGGGTTTCGCGTTCGACAAGGGAAGCCAGCGTAACGACGGCGGCGACTGGGCGGGTGCTGGGAGGGTTATTCGCTACTGCCGAAGAATCGGTGGAAGTCGCTTCCGTAAACGCGCCGGAAGTGGTCATTTTGTCGCCGGAGGAAGCGGCGGTGGTGACGGCTGTCCATTCCTCTTTAAATTTCTTGACCATGTCGGCGGTGAGGGCGGTGGCGGAAGGATGCCGCGATAGAAGATAGGTGGCGGGGAAGAGGAAGCCTTCCAGGGTTGCGGCTTGAGGGGCGATGTCGTGAATCAAGGCAGGATCTTTGGCGGCGCGCAGAAAATCTGTGGCAGGCATGAAGTTTCCGGTTTCGAGGTCGTGGGCGATATCGAACATGGTTTCGCCCTCGCGTACGGTGAAAGGCTGCTCGAATATCTGGCCGTTGGCGAGCTTCCAAAAAACGTCGTGAGCAGAGGCGGCGCGATCGAAGAAATATTCGCCGGCTTGGAGGGAACGACGGGGATGGCGGCGAGCGTAAAACTCAAAGGCGACGGAGCTACGCACGACACCTTTTCGCTCGAGAAGGCGCGCGACCCCGCGACTGGACGAACCGTGGGGCACTTCGACGAAGACGCCCTCGGCGCCGAAACCCTGGTACGGGTAATTAATGGAATACCAGAGCCATGCGGCAGCGGCCGCAACGATCAGCACAATAAAAAGTAACAACTTGCCCACAGATCAAACTCCGCAACGGAGCGCTGGTTCGCGCTC
>DATNKL010000208.1:0-66037 GCA_035603415.1 Candidatus Acidiferrales bacterium | reverse complement strand
ATCGATGATGCGCACCAGAATCGGTTGACCCGCCGGCAAGGTAACAGGAGTTCCCGGTTGGGCGTACACGTAGTGATGTGACTCGCTATCCCGGTCGCGGTCGTAATCGCGATCACGGTCTCGATCTCTATCTCGGTCTCTGTCGCGATCCGCCGGCGGTGGCGGTGGCGGATAATCGTTAGGTCGTCCTTGATCCTGCGGTGGAGGCCCATCGTATCGTCCGTTATCCCCATTCGGTGGCGGCCCGCCCGCATTCGGCTGTTCTTGATCTGGCGGTGGCGCGCCCTCATAAGGACCGTTGGGAGGAGGATTGTCATCCCGGTCACGCCCAGAACGCCTGTCCAGCCTCACCGCCGACACTTCCGAAACGCGAAACGTTTGCACGTCCCCTTCAACCTCGAAGCGCACGATCACTCGCGTGCCACCCAGATACCTGCCCTGAATGACGCGGCCGTCTTTAAGCTCCAACGTATCTGCCGACGCCCCAGCACACAACATCAATGCCAAAGCACCCACGCCAACTAAATGCTTGAATGTATTCATCGCGATTTTCCTCTCAAGCCTGGTGGCCACACCGGCAGATACAAATCGCCGAAATAGGAGCCCTCTCCCCGTTTAATCTATTGTATTCGATGTTTCAGCAACGAAGGCGGGTTGCGTGTCCTTTTTTCAACCGTAGCTAAGGCTGCAACATCACGCTACAAAATTGTATGAAGCGCCACCTCCCGGGCTTTGCCGGCAATCAGCGTGATAAGATACGGCCACTCTTCAGGGGACGCGCAGGAAATTCCGGCAAGAAAAAAGAAATTCACGATCGCGGTCGACGCTTTGCCGTCCACTCTGATATGCAAGTAAAAAAGATCACCCGGGGGGAATTGATGAGGCCACAGTTTCGAAATCTTTTTGTTATGCGTGCAAGGGTTGGACTGTTCTTCCTTTCCAGCGTGGTCGCCGCGCTGAGCACCGCATCACTTGCCAGCGGGCAATCCGGCCTGGGAACCGGCCGAGTGGAGGGCATGGTTCTGGATCGCAGTGGTGCGGTGATTGCCGACGCCTCAGTAACAGCACTCAACATGGCGTCAGGTGTCAGCACCCAACAAAAGACCGACTCATCTGGCCATTTTCTCTTCCCCTATCTCTCTCCCGGCAAATATCACGTCACCATCGAGAAGCCTGGCTTCGAGATCACACAAGTAGACAATGTGGTGGTAGAGGTAGGCACCACGGTAACCCTCCACCCCCAACTAACTATTGGCAGCATCGCCTCCAGAGTGACCGTCAATGCTGACTTGCCGCTAGTTGATACCACGCGTTCCTCTGTCAGTTCAGTAATCGGCCAAGGAGCCATCGAAAATCTTCCACTCAACGGTCGCGACTTCACCGATTTCGTCCTTCTAACCCCCGGCGCCACCACCGACGGCGAGTTCGGCATGGTCAGTTTTAACGGCATCTCCGGCAACTTCAACAATTACACCGTGGACGGCGGCAACAATAACAACGCCTTTTTCTCCCAGCAAATCGGCCGCGGCACCATTCCGTTTCAATTCAGCGAAGACATCGTGCAGGAATTCCAGGTGAATACCAACGGTTACGAAGCCGAGTTTGGTCAATCGGGTGGCGGCCTCGTCAACACCGTAACAAAGAGCGGCGGAAACGCGCTGCACGGAGACGCCTACTATTACGTTCTCGACTCCGCCATGAACGCCAACGACTCCATTAACAATGAGCTGGGCATTCCCAAACCCCCGAATCGCCGCCAACAATTCGGCGGCACAGTCGGCGGTCCCATTAAAAAAGACAAGTTGTTTTATCTCGCGAACTACGAAGGCCAAGTAAGGAATGAGCCCGTCACCGTCAACGATAGTCCCGCTCTGCAAACCGTGGGAGACGCGACCGCGCAAGCCGACTTTCTGGCTGCCAATCCCGGCATTGCCACAATTTTAGCCGACAACTCCGGTTCCTTTGCGCGAAGTTTTAATCAAAATACCGCTTTTGCAAAATTAAGCGGTCAGCTTACTCCCAAGAACAGTTTCAATTTGAGTTACAACTACCAGCGCTTCCGCAGTCCCCATGGATATTTCAATACTCCCACGTCGACCGGCGACGGCCTCGTTCTCACCGATGGAGCCACTAGTCACTTCTTTCAGTTTTCCGTGCTGAGCACTCTCAGTTCATCCACCTTTAACGAAGCACGCTTCCACTTCGCCAACGATCTGCACTTTGATCTGCCCAACGCCGCGCCCACTGCGCCTTCCACCGTGATCCAAAATCCGGATACCGGCTACGTTTTTGGCGGCAACCGTTTTCAGTTGTCAACGACCGACCGCCGTTTTGAATTTTCCGACAATTTCACCCACGTGGTCGGCCGCCATACCATTCGAACCGGTGTGGACACCAACATCAACCACGACCGCGATTATTTCGTCTACGGCCCTGCCGGCGATTTTCACTTCGCTAGTCTGACCGACTTGGCTGCCGGCGCTTTCGAATTCGATTTGCAATCCTTCGGACAATCGACCGCACTCTTCACCGTTCCCACTTATTCGCTCTTCGTGCAGGATCAGTTCAGAGCCACTTCGAAGCTCTACATCAATTACGGCGCGCGATGGGATTATCAGGTCCTCGCGCAACCCCCAGTTTGCAATCCCGCATTCGCACTCACCTGCCACATTCCGCGCGATCCCAATAACGTGGCCCCGCGCGTAGGTTTCGCCTACTCGCTTACCAACAGTGGCGACACCGTAGTCCGCGGATCCTTCGGACTTTTTTATATCCAGGAAGATCTGCTCGATGTATCCGATGCCTTGGTCTCCAATGGCATCTCCAGGCAATTCGTATTTCTCACTGGTCCCGGATTCGGCAACAACAGTCCGCTGGTTACTTATCCAAATGCTCTCACGGCGCCCCCGGCTAGCGGTGCGGGCGGTCAATCCATTCATGTCTTCGTTCCTAACTTCCGCAACCCCTATGTTGAACAGGCCAACCTGACCGTCGAGCATCGCTTCGGTAGCAACACTGCGTTCAGCGTCGGCTATGTATACGCGCATGGTCTTGCGCTGCTCGGAAACTCCAATGGCGTGACGCGCCAGGCAAACGGGAATTTTGGTTTTGACTTGAACCTCGTGCCTCCCGATCTGCAGCCAGCGTTTGGAGGAAATTTCACTCAGGCGACCGTCAATCTTCCCAACGGAAAAACTTTTGTGACGCCCGAATTCGAAGCCATCGACGGCTTGATCGATCCCAATTTCTCAGCCATCAACGCCGTGGACAATTCCGGTAAATCTATCTATCACGCCATGCTCGTGTCCCTGCGACATCAGTCTTCTCAATTTCAAGGCGCGCTGGCTTACACCTTTTCGAAGACCATCGATCAGGGCACCGGCTACATGAACCAGTTCGATCAAAGATCCCAGCGTGGCCTCTCCCAACTCGATCAGCCACACCGATTGGTGCTAAGCGGCGCCTGGACGCCGCACACGTGGGGACTGCATGGATTTATTTTTTCGTCCGTCGCCACCATTGCCAGCGGCCGCCCCTACACCGCGGTATTCGATACCCCCAATGTGAACTTCTCCATCGTTCCCGGAGAAGGTTTCAATTCATTTCGCGGTCCCGGCGTGCGAGACCTCGATGTGAGCGTCGCTCGAAACTTCAAGCTGAACGAGCGCCTGGGATTAAGGTTCAGGATCGAGGCCTTCGACGTTCTCAACCACGCCAATTTCCAGCAGGGCGCCGTGGACAATATCCAATACACCACCACAGAAGAGTGCACGCCACAGCCCGATGGCAGTTGTGCCTCATTACCCATTTGGGATGCCGCGGTAAACGACCATTTCGGAAAACCGTTGTTTGCAGCGCCGAAATATGGTTCACGCAACCTGCAGCTTTCGGTACGCTTCACCTTCTAGAAAACGGACTTAAGACCAAAAATCGGAGTGCGCGAGCGAGACCGTCACGTTTCGCGCGCGTTTTCCCACAGGCAATCTAGCGCCGTCGCCAGACCCGCGATGAAGTTAACTAAGTTAGTGATTGCCGCCGGTAGCCGTGTCGGCCTCCAGCGTTTGTTTTCCGATGTTAAAGCCTTCCACTTCGAGAACCGCGGAGTCGCCCGCCAGTGCCGAAGACGGATAAGTCGCCGTGACGTCTCGCTGCTCCCCTGGGAGCAGCGAGAAATAATTATCCTCCCAAAAAATCGGAGTTATATCCGTCCCGCCTTTGTTGCGGGTAGCGCGCAGGTGCACCATGAACGCGACGCTATTGTCCAGATTCTTTACCGTGACTCGGGTTGTATTTTTCGCAGCATCAGTTTTCGACGACGAAGTCACGTCGAGCTGCACTTCCGGCAGCGTCGCCAGCCCAGTCAAATCCCCAAATTCCGCCTGCGGCGTGTACACCGTATCCTGTTTATGCTTCCAGTCCAGCACATCCGCCTTCGTGGAAAGCCAGTAAAAATTGTCGCTGACTAATTTTCCCGCGCTGTCTTGCAACTGCAGCCGTAAGAAATAAGTTTTGCTGAGCCCCTCTACCTTCGGCATTTCGAACGCCGCAGTTGAACTGTCCGCCGTCAGATCAAGCGTCGCCTCTTTCGTGCCTTTCTCCGAAGCATCCAGGTTGTAAATCTTCGCAGTGACTCTCACGCCCTTTAGCGACTCATACATACTGTTGATCACCGCCACCGAATTAGTATCGTAAGAATATTGCACGTGCACCGGCTCACATGCTTTCTTAGTCCCGTAATACCCGCCCGCCGGCACCATGTAGTAGTCATACAAATGCCAGATCAGGGAAGGCCACGCGTTATCCAGCATCCACTGAATTACTCCGGTCGAGTTGTACTTATTCCTCGCGTAGGCCTCAAACATGGCCCGCTGCCCGTCGTAGGTAACCGCTTGGGCCTTGCGTTCGAAGTCGTCCAGCGAAGTAGCTTGCCCGTATCGCCGATTCAGCCCATCCGCGAAAACATTGACCGTCGTAAATCTTTCCTTGCCCGCGTGAAAATTCCACACCTCGTCGATCGGCCACAGATGATCTTTAGGAATAAATCGCTCCAGCGATTCGCGCGGCGGAATCGCCGGCCCGGGGCTGGTTTCCGTGTTGTAGCCATGCGCCCCTCCCGCATCCTTATCCGTCAGCCAATAAACGGGCGGCACATATTCATAAGGTCCGGTCATTTTCACGCCCGACCCACCAGTAACCGTCGTAGCCGTCGCGCTAGCCGAAGACAGCGCCGGATTCGGCCATTCCAGATCGCGCAGAATGCCCAGATACATGCTCTCCACTTCGGCGGGCGGCGGCCCATCACTCCCATTCAGCCACACGAACACGCTGGGGTGCTTCCGCAGAATGTGTATCTGACTTTTCAACGAGGCCGCCGCAATTTCTCGCTGGTCCGCGTGCCAGTCCTGCCACCGCTCCCACGCGTCACAACACGTCCAGCCCGGCATCACCAGAATGCCCAGCCCATCTGTCTTCTCGTAAAATTCCTCGCGATCCAGCCGTCCTTCGAGACGAATCGTATTCAGCCCCATATCCCGAACATAAGACAAATCCGCATCCAGCTTCCCTGGCACCCAGCGAAACAATAAGTCCGGCGCCCACGCCGCCCCGCGAATTAAAATCTTCCGCCCATTAATCTTGAACAGCCGGAATCCCTTGTCCGTCAATTCCGACGTGACTTCCCGAATGCCAAAGTTGGTCGTCGCGGAGTCGCTTACATGCCCCGCCACCTCAAGAGAAATTTTCGCCGAATAAAGATACGGCTCCCCCATGGTGTACGGCCACCACAGATGTGGCTGCGTCAGCTTTAATGCCGCAAATTTTGCGGGCGAGAACCGCACAGTCTTCGTTTCCCCGGCGCCCAGTTGAACCGGCTGGCTGACCTTGATGTTATCGATCTCCGCGCGCAAAACCCCGCGCACCGCATGATCCCCGCTGTTCTGTAGATCAGCGGTGACCGTAAGCGTTGCGGCTTTATAGTTCGCCCCCAATTTGGAGGCCACGAAAGGATTGCGCACGGTTACCGCACCGCTTTGCGTCAGGAACACTTCCTTCCAGATGCCCATGTTCTTGTCCGGCGGCGTGGGATTCCAATCAACCCAGGTAATCCCCAAATCGTCTTTGCCCGGCGCGAAAACTTCCACTGCCAGCGCATTCCGCTCACCGCGTTTCAAAAATTTCGTAACATTGAATTCGAACGTGCGGTAAGTTCCCGCCACGTCTTTGGCGTCCGCAATCTTCCGGCCGTTCAGCCAGATATTGGCGCGATAGTTGATGCCGTTAAAATGCAGCCACTCGATTTTGCCCGCCGCATCGGCCGGCGCTGTAAATTCCGTGCGAAACCACCACGAACAAGCAAATGGACTCCCTGCAGGCATATCCACATTCGCAAAAAATAGTTTGTCCGAAATGGACATCCCCGGAAAATTCGCCAAATTCGTTCCATAGTTCGGATCCGGATACGTCTTGTCCGTCACTAGTACACCAACCACGGTGGCAGGGATGCCCGCGTGATGCCACCCGTTGGCCCCGAAACCGTCAGTAGAAATCTTGTCGCCCCCCGCTTTGTCATCGCACGACGACTGCACCTGCCAGTCTTTGTGAAGAAATGTCTTGTCAGCCCCCTTACGCATCTCACTCTTCGCCGCACCCGAATGTTTCAATTGCTCGTTGCGCACCTTGCCCTGCGGCGTGGATGACTGTTTGGCCTGTGCTGCCACATTGGCAGGCACGGCCAAGCCCACGCCCGCGGCTGTCACCGCGATCAGCCAATATTTCCTGAATCCAACCATCCAAAATCCTCCAAAAGTTTTTATTTGATCGCGCAGCACGTAGCGATGATGAACGCGGGCTATATTAAACCGATTCAATGCAATGTGTTGAGATGTTTTTAGTATTTTGAACGGATAGCTGCGCGGAGAAAAGGCTCGAAGAAAGGCCCGAAAAAGGAGTTGGTGCCGGAGATAGGAGTCGAACCTACACGGGCGTGAGCCCGGAGGATTTTGAGTCCTCTGCGTCTGCCATTCCGCCACTCCGGCACGTGAATATCTTAGGGCAGGATTCCCCTGCGAGCAACCACCGTCCCGCGGCTTAGCTTGCTTCACACACCGTTCCGGACGCTTAAATAAGTGCCTGCCCAAAACAGTATAATAACAAATAGGTACAAGTATCTCTAAGGTATTCCGTGGAACACCGAGTGGCCTCAGTCTCGAAGGTTTTTGGTATCTAAGCAACGAATGTCTTAGCCGTGCAGTTGAACGTTCAACTAAGTTTTTAACCCCTGTAGTTGAATGTTCAACTAAGTAAAAGTCCTGGTACCACCCCCCAAAACCCGCCAATTTGAGAAGTTCCAGATTTACGCGATCCAAATATCAACAGTCAGAAACACAACCAATCGCGGAATTGGTGTTCTGCTGCCGAAGCCTAGCGCCGCACCACATGCGTGGCTGACACGGCCAGCACCGGCGGCCGCGTGGAGAAAAACTTCACCGCGTTCTTGCCGATCGTTTTAGTGGTGCGCTTGTTCCACACTGCGCCCATCAACATGGACACACCCGGCACCACCCCATTTACGAAGGACCGGCGCAAAAGCTTGTACCCCAATTTTTTCGCGAAGCGCTTCAGCACTTCAAACGACTCGCGCTTTGCGTAATAGCGGCCAACCACCGCCGCGGATATTTTCGCCCCGGACTTAGCCGCCTCTTTGCTCAAGCCTTCTGCCGCGGCGCCGCCAAACGCGAAATTCATAATAGCCAGCAGATCATCTGGATTTTTTTCTGGATCAAGCGTCGTCCCATACAAAGCCGCCAGCCGCGCCACTAATTGCAACTGAATGCGCGCGGTGAAAAATACTTCAGAGCAAATCGCCGTGGCCGCGACCGCGATATTCAGCGGCAGCCCGATGACCCCTTCACCCGCGGTGAAGAGCCCAACCAGCTCATCGGCCGAAACGGCAGCCCCGGTGATCGCCCCAGCCAGCGCCGCTTTATTGCTAGCCGAAGCGATCAGCAGCTCCGCGATCTCCGCGCGTGTGCGCCCCGGAAATTCCAGTGGAAATGATTTTTTAACGGCATCCCGCGAATAGTGGCGAAATGTTTTTTCCATCAACTGGAAAAGCCATTCTCCATTTTTAAATCCTGACCACCCGCCCATTTGCTTCACTTCAATAGCCACCTCTTTCAATTGTTGGCGAATGGCATCTGTCGCGGCACTTTTGTTCATTGCGCACCCAATGATTTAACCAAGCGTAAAGGAAATCTCAATGTCTCTCTTCAATACGCGTCTTGAGAGCCCGCGTCTAAGGATTCATCTCTAAGGATACGGCTCTTTCACGCATGGCAGATCTGGAAAATTTCTATCTACTATCGCATCGCCATGTTTTGATTCGCGGTACACTTACTTTGGTTCACTTTTATGCCCGTGATAGAACAAACTACTCCCGCAACTCCCCCCGCCAATAAGTCTTTTTCACTAGTGAAAGGGATTCTCGCGGGCAGCCTCCTGACCATCGCCTTTATCGGCGCTACGGTCTGGTTATCTACCGGCGTAGGGCTTCTGCATTTAATGGGATTTATGCGCAACGGCGCAATGCGCATAAATGTTGACCAGCCCACAGTCGTGCGCCAGATCCAGCAACTGCAAAAACTCGAAACCGTCAGCTACACCATGGACAAAATCATCGGCGGAGCGCGTGACAATTCTTACTTGCCAAGGTTTTTGGCCGGCGACCGCATACTCCTCGTCGTGCATGGTGAAGTGGTTGCCGGTGTAAACCTGGCGAACATTAAAGGCACCGACGTCAGCGTGCAGGGTCATAACATTTCCTTGCGTTTGCCGACCGCCGAAGTTTTTAGCACGCGCATCGACAACGCCAAGAGCCGCGTTTATTCCCGCGACACCGGCTTGTTTTCATCTCCTGACCCCAATTTGGAAAGCGAAGTGCGCGAAGAAGCAGAGCGCCAGTTGCAGCAGTCAGCGGTGGTGGATGGGATTCTGAAGTCGGCGGATCAGAATGCGCGCAATACCGTTACAGGTATGCTGACCGGTCTCGGATTTACCCAGGTAGCGCTGCAGTAAAGCACGATTCATTACGTCAGTTGCACTTACTCTGAAGAGCGGGAGTGTTCCGCACGATTTTAATTTGCGCCTTTCGCAGCCGCGCCTGGTTTCTTCAATTTATTAAAATCCCTTACAAAAATGCGCAGCGCGGAGTTCGAAGAAATCTTCGAATATCCAGCTGCAATCTGCTCTTTGTAGCGATCCACAAAAAAATCAAAGGGATCCGTGGGATCCATATCGATCAGAATCATGTCGACATCCGTCATGGTTAGTTTCCCAAAGCGCAAACGATTCCCGCGAAATGACATGTAGTTGCCGGCCTGACGCGTTTTAGTCGCGCGATTTTTGTCCCCGAAGGTCAGCATGATGGTATTGCCTTCGATGCGTGTACCGCTGACACGCCCGTCCATGTGTGGAGCCGGAAAAACGAGCGAAGGATCCAACACCAAATCATCACCGCGAGCTTCAACACCGGGAAGTTTCCCATTTTTAATGAGGTCCGCAATCTCCACTCCAAATAAATTCATAATCCCTTTCACTGGAACATGTAGAGCCTTCACTTTTCCGGTGCGCAACAAAAGTTTCCCATCGTCAGTAGGACTCAGCGTGCTTTCTGTCTCAAATGGAATAGTTCCGACGTCATGCAGCTTGCCCTTGATCTTCAGACGGCCATTCTCGATGCTCATCGTAACGCCCTTCAATGGACTGCTAGCCCGGGCAAACACATAAGAGTTAAATATGCTCGCGAGGTCTGCCGCAGCGATGTCGATTTCGGCGTACCCAATGCACAGCCGAAATGAATTTCTATCATCGAAAATGGGAAACTCAGCGCCCTCCGTAGGCAGCAGCTCTCCACTCAACGTCTTGATGTATACCGTCGCGGTTTCCGTAAAGTGATACCTCACACTCTGCATTTGAGTCTGCACCCCGGCGTTGCCTTCGCCTTGCCGTGAATTTGTCTGCCCCCCAAGCCCGCACACCTCTGCCAACGTGAGCGCTAGAAGTAACCAGACTCGACAGGTGCCGGTGAACAATGCCGTCAAAAATGGCGCAACAAAATGCACGTTTTTCTTCAATCCAATTCCTAGTCCGCTCTCCACGATTTTCTCATCCCCCTACTCGCTTCATTGCCCGAATAATAGTGCCAAAATAAGTCGGTTTGCGTAGCGATACAAATATGAATCTGCTAGACTGGCGCGACTTTGCACGATAAAACACGAAGACGTTTTTTGCTCGACGCAGGTTCGGCTCTGGCTGGAGCGGCCTTGTTTCCCGCCATAGTGACAGCATCGGGCGACACCGCACAGCCCAGCATGCGCTTCCCGGAGCAATCTCGAGAACGCATTGCCATTGCTTCGTATCCATTCAGGGACTATGTCGCAGGGCGAAAAGATGCGCTCGGCGGTCACAAACTTGAGCTGAAAGATTTTTCAGCACACGTAGCCGAAAAATTTAACATCACGAAAATCGAGCCCTGGAGCGAACACTTCCGCTCGCTGGATCAGAATTATCTGGAAGAAATTCGGGCTCGAGTGCAAAAAGCCGGCGGCATGATTGTGAATATCGCGGTGGATGGAGAGCATAGCCCCTACGCAGCAAATAAGTCCGAGCGCGAAAACTCCGTGGCCTTCAGCAAGCAGTGGGTAGACGCCGCTGCTGCAGTGGGTTCGCCCAGCATTCGCAGCAATATGCCCAAGGCTGGCGATTCGGAACCCGACGCCCAACGCGCCGCGGACACTTTGTCTCGAGTAGTAGAGTACGCGGCCAGAAAAAACATCGTGGTAAACATGGAGAACGATAATCCGATTAGCGAGGATCCTTTTTTCATCGTGGAAATAATCGAGAAAGTAAATAATCCCTGGCTACACGCGCTTCCAGATTTTGCCAATTCATTGGTAACCGGGCGTGAGGACCATGCGTACCAGGGAGTGCGAGCCATGTTCGCGCACGCCTATAACATTACCCACGTCAAGGCGCTTGAGACCAATGAGCAAGGTAAGGAATTTCGCGTGGACCTCGCCAAAACATTTGGCATGCTGCACGCCGCGCATTATAAAGGTTACTGCTCCATGGAATTCGATAGTCCGGGCGATCCATATAATGGAACCCGAGAATTGATCGAGGCCGCGCTAAACTATCTCTCCTAACCCTCAACCATGCCCACTTCACAAACGAAACGCCCAATACAGGAGGCCTGTTCATGATTGTAGGCGTGCCCCGAGAAATCTATCCGGGGGAAAGACGCGTGGCCCTGGTTCCCGGAGTTATTCCCAGCCTGACAAAAGCGGCCATGGAAGTGGTCATCGAGGCGGGTGCCGGCGCCGATGCCGGTTATCCTGACGCAGAGTACACCGCCAAAGGCGCTCGAGTGGCCGCCGATCGCGCCGAAGTATTTCGCACCGCAGATGTGATTGTGCAGGTGCTGTGCTACGGGGCCAATGACAAAACCGGTCAGGCCGATGTTCCGCTACTGCGGCGCGACCAAGCTTTGATTGGATTTCTTCGCCCACTGGGTTCAAGTGCCAGCGTGCAGGAAATTGCGGCCCGCGGCGTGCGGGCCTTTGCAGTGGAATTAATGCCGCGCACCACGCGCGCGCAAAGCATGGACGTGCTTTCCTCCATGGCCACCATCAGCGGTTACAGAGCGGTTCTTCTCGCCGCCGATACCTTGCCACGAATTTTTCCCATGCTTTCCACGGCCGCCGGTACCGTCACTCCCGCCCGCGTTTTTGTCATCGGCGCTGGCGTTGCCGGCCTTCAGGCCATCGCAACTTCCCGCAGACTCGGCGCTGTAACATCGGCGTACGACATGCGTCCCATAGCCAAGGAACAAGTCATGAGTTTGGGCGGCCGCTTCGTCGAATTGCCCATCGAAGCGAAAGACGCGCAGGACGCCAGCGGCTACGCGCGCGCCCAGGATGAAGAATTTTATAGAAAGCAGCGCGAATTGCTCGGCCAGGTCGTCTCCGAAAGCGATGTAGTCATTACCACCGCGGTGATCCCCGGCAAAAAGGCGCCGATATTAGTTACAGGTGAGATGGTCCAGAAAATGGCGCCCGGCTCCGTGATTGTCGACCTAGCGGCGGAGCGCGGCGGAAATTGTGAACTAACCCGCCCAGGAGAGATCGCCGTCGAGCATGGCGTCACAATCATCGGTCTCTTCAATCTCGCAAGCTCTGTCCCTTATCACGCCAGCCAGATGTATGCCAAGAATTTGACCACCTTCCTGCTGCACCTAATCAAGGATGGGAAATTAAAACTGGACACCCAGGACGAAATTATTCGCGACACCTTACTCACCGACGGCGGAGAAATTGTGAACAAAAAATTGCGCGAACTCTATTCCTTGCCCCCTTTGGGGGCTCCGGTAGCCACAGGCTCGGAGGCAAATAAATCATGAACCTGGATCTGCTCACCAGTCTTTACGTGTTCATGCTGGCCGGCTTCATTGGCTTTGAGTGATTCGCCGGGTCTCGCCCCTGCTGGTCTATTAACGCCTGGTTCGATCTGGTTTAGTGTCCGCTTATAAAATATTTACCGCGCGGGCAGCGATCAAAACAATGATCGTCAGCGAGATCAGCGACTGCGCCATCATCCCGAGTTTGGCGCCACGCGACAACACCGCCGTGTCAGTAGGAGAAAAAGCCGTGCTGGTGTTGAAGGCCAGAAAAAGGTAGTCCACAAACTCCGGCGCCCACTCGCTCCGAGCTTTCTTGTCCTCGGGCGATTGTCTCCCGGCTTCCTGTTGCAACATCTGCGGAAATAGGAACGCGCTGTTCAGCATTCCTTTAGATCGCGCGCGCTCGTGCGGACCACCGCCATCCAGCCGCCAATACCACAGTGCAAAAACCAATATATTCGTCAGCCACAGCCCGACTGCGGAGCGCAAAAGAGCCTCCGACGCCTCACGATGTTTCGGTAACCCTTCAATCAGAAATGCTAGCGACGCGATCATAGCCGCCGTAATCACGCCATTGGCGACCAGCGTGAGCACCCGCGTGATCGCCATGTTCCCACGCCAGTGCGCAATAACGATGGGGATCAGCAGAAAAATAACTACAGCCGACAACAACCAAGGTGGCCCAACAGAAAGCGCCGGCGGCAGCGCCAGATAAAGGCACGCGTCCGCCAAAATCGCAATGATTGCAGGCCAGTGCGGAACTTTAGGCAACCCGCTCGACGTTCGCGATGAACCTAGGGCTTGCGCCATCGCCAAAAAGTATACGCGGAAGCCAACTTCTGCCACGCGCCTTCTTTTTTCCTTCAGCAAAAACGCCGTAAGACCGAGCCGTCTCCACGTCGCAACTCCAAAAAAGCGTAGGGTGCCCCACCCTCGATTTGTAGGGTGGGTCCCGAAGTTTCCTAGAGTTCTGTACGCAGCTCTACCCAGGCTTCTCCACCAAATCAAAAAAGCCCGCCCGCCTTGGCGAGACGCTGGCAAACCGTCTACTAAAAATATATTTTAATTGGGCCGTAGCAACTGGCCGCCATACCACATCCAAGAACCAAGCAGGGAGGCTCGACATGGACAGAACCTTCGGAATCACTGGAACCCCGTCGCCGCAATTCAATGCCGCTCTCCTGGTTCTGCGCGTTGCCAGTGCGCTGGCATTTTTGTATCACGGCGCCGCGATTACCTTCGGCGCATTCGGCGGCCCCGGCCCCGCGAAATTCGCTGCGTTCACGCATATGCCGCTGATCCTAGGTTACCTGGTAGGTTTGGCGCAACTTGCCGGCGGATTGGCGATGTTGACCGGAGTTTTAGTTCGCGTGGGCGCTGTGTGCATCATCATGGTGATGTTGGGCGCGATTTTCCTGGTGCACCTGCGGCACGGTTTCGATATCGGTCATGGCGGATTCGAGTACGCGCTCACCCAGCTGCTGGTCGCTTTTGCTTTGTTGTTGACGGGGCCGGGAGCGTATTCGTTGGCGGGTTCATTCCCCGCATCGCTGCGGAGATTATAAATTTAGCCCGTTACGTTACTCCCGTATCCCGACTAACATTACTTGCCTGAAAAATTTCTGAAAACGTAAGAGCTATCACTCGACGATTTTTTCTATCTCGGCGCCAGGAATGATGCCCTCGCGCACAATTTTCCAGTCGTCGCCGCGCAGCACCACGATAGTAGACGCGAGTGAAGTCCCCAGATCGCCGACATCCAGGATCAACGGCAGCCGCGTCCCAAGTTGCTCCTGAACCTGCGCCCCGCTGACGCACGAAGGGTGCCCCGAAAGGTTTGCGCTGGTTCCGGTAATGGGGCCGTCGAATTCGTCGATGAGCGCCGCGATTATCGGGCTTCGCGGTAAACGCAAAGCCACCCGCCCGGTGTTGGCAGTGACTTTCAGCGGCAGGCGATGCCCCGCATCAACCACCAATGTGAGTGCTCCGGGCCAGAATTCATGCGCGAGCCGGAGAAAATTCTCAGGCACATCGCGCGCAAGTAGTAATGCCTGGTCAATCGAATTCACAAGAATCGGCAACGCGCGAGTTTCGGGACGGCCCTTCACGCGGTAAATTTCTTCCACCGCGGCCAAATTAAACGGGTCGGCGGCCAGACCGTAAACCGTATCCGTAGGCACCGCCACCACGCGACCGCGCGTCAAAAAATCTGCCGCATAACGCAGCAAGTTGGGTTCTGGGGAATGCGCGTTGACGCGCAATAATTCTGCCGCCAATTTTGGGCCTTGGGCGAAGTTCAAAAGACTCAACCAGCGCTTCGCGTCGCTGTTCTTGCTGCCGGGACGCTACCACAGGGTGCACGCCTGTGCAATAAGTGCAGTTCGATAACGGTCGAGGGTTGCGGCAATAGCGTGTAAATCAAGCCGCGGAGACACCGTCACGAACAGTCTTCCCCGTAATGTAGAATCACCAACTCATGCGCATCGCTATCGACAGCGGCGGCACCTTCACCGATTGCGTGTTCGTACGCGATGGCAAACTGCAAATCATAAAAGTCGCCTCGCGGCCCGACGCTCCGGCGGAGGCCATTGTCGAAGCGGTCAAACTGGCCGCCGCACAGACGCCATCAAAAAACGAAACTCACGATCTTGTTTGCGGCACAACGGTAGGCACTAATGCGTTGCTTGAGCGTCGCGGCGGGCGCGTAGCGCTGATAACCACAGCAGGCTTTGAAGACGTACTCGAAATCGGCAGGCAGGCGCGCGCAAAGTTATACGATCTGTTCTTGCAAAAAGCCGAACCGCTGGCGCCTTCGTCAAGACGCCTTGGGGCGAAAGAACGGCTGGCTGCAGACGGTTCCGTTGTTCAGCTCTTGACTGCTGAAGAAATCCGAAGCCTGTTGCGCCAAATCAAAAAAGTAAATCCGGATTCTGTAGCGCTCTGCTTGCTATTTTCATTTCGCAATCCGCTACACGAGAAGCGCATCGCGTCCAAGCTAAGATCCGCGGGCTACGCCGTCTCCGTTTCGCATGAAATTCTTCCGGAATTTCGCGAGTACGAACGAACCTCCACAACAGTCATCAATGCCTATCTCGTTCCGGTGATGAGTAGCTATCTTCGCGACACAACCGTTCGCGTCTCCGCGCTTCTTCCACAGCAAGCTCAAAAAAAACCCAGAGGGAGCCATCCGCGACGGGTCGCTCGAGTGCGCATCATGCAATCCAATGGCGGAATCATTTCCGCCGAAGAAGCCGCACGAGGGCCGGTGCGCACCATCCTCTCCGGTCCGGCCGGCGGCCTGATCGGCGCCGGGCACGCCGCCAGACTGGCGCGCCTCGACAAGTGCATCAGCTTTGATATGGGTGGCACCTCCACCGATGTGGCGCTGCTCACCGGCGAACTGCGCACCACCAGTGAGGCCATCGTCGCGGGACTTCCCGTCGCCGTGCCCATGCTTGAAATTCACACCGTGGGCGCCGGAGGAGGCTCCATCGCGCGGTTCGACGAAGGCGGCGCGCTGCGTGTTGGGCCGGAAAGCGCAGGCGCCGTGCCCGGACCGGTCTGTTACGGCCGCGGAGTGAATCCCACCGTCACCGATGCTCACGCCGTGCTCGGTCACCTGGGAGAAGCGGGACTTCTTGGCGGATCTTTCTCACTGGATATTCCGAGGGCTCGCACTCAAATGCAAAAAGTCCTCAAACAATCTGGCCCGCGGTTTCGCACCGTCGAAACTTTCGCACAAGGCATCATCGCCGTTGCCAACGCCATCATGGAAAAAGCTATTCGCGTCATTTCTGTTGAGCGCGGCCACGACCCGCGCGACTACACGCTGATTGCCTTTGGTGGCGCTGGCGGCCTGCACGCCTGCGATCTCGCTGCCGCGCTCGAAATGCGCGGCGTGCTGATTCCCGTATTTCCTGGTGGATTGTCGGCACTGGGAATTTTGCAAGCCAACGTAGTCAAAGAATTGTCCCGGACCGTGTTGCTCCCGGCAGAAGAACTACTCAAAGACTCGCGGACATTACAAATCACCGTGAAACGCCTTGAAGCACAAGCCCAGCGGGTTCTCGACGCAGAAGGATTCTCCCGCGACAAAATACACTTTCAGCACAGCCTCGATATGCGCTATCTCGGTCAAGCCTACGAACTGAATATTCCAATTAGCCAAGTTGGCCGGATAGGCCACGGAGTCATCCAAGCGTTTTGTCGCGCGCACGAAATGCGTTATGGCTACCACCACGAAAATAAACCAATGGAAATCGTAAACGTACGCTGTCGCGCCACCGGGATCACCGAAAAACCCCCGAGCCAGAAGCTCGCTCCCCGCTCGCGCGCCGAGCCCTTGTTACCAGAACAGACCATGGACCTTGCGTTTCACGAGGGCACGCGAAAAACCGTCTTGTACCGGCGAGATGACCTCCGCGTCGGCGATGCCATCTCCGGCCCGGCAATGGTCGCGGAGTACAGCGCCACAACGCTCGTCCCGCCGGACTGGAGCGCGCGCGTGGACAACTATGGCCAACTTATGTTGACCCAAAAATAAGCGGAGTGTGCCCGAAGAACCTTATGCGTAAAACGATCCGCAAACCCGACCCGACGCGATTGGAAATATTCAAGAATATTTTCCACTCCATCACGGAAGAAATGGGTGCTGTTCTTCGGCGCTCCGCCTTTTCCCCGAATATCAAAGAACGCCGCGATTATTCCTGCGCCGTTTACGATGCCAACGGCGAAGTGCTCGCGATGGGCGATCATATGCCCGTGCACCTGGGCTCCATGCCTGCCTCTGTTGCGGCCGCGCGCTCTGCCTTGGCGCTGGAACCCGGAGACATCGCCGTGCTGAACGATCCCTTTGCGGGTGGCACGCATCTCCCGGACCTCACCATGGTGATGCCCGTTCATTTGCAGAATAAAAAACACCCGTCGTTTTACGTGGCCAATCGCGCGCATCATGCCGATATTGGAGGTGCGCTCGCTGGCTCCATGGGCCCCGCGCGGGAAATATTCGAAGAAGGTTTACGAATTCCGCCCGTGCACTTATTTCGGCACGGCGAACTGAATCGCGACGCGATGGCCATCATTCTCGCGAACGTGCGCACTGCCGCCGAGCGCGAAGGCGATTTGGCTGCTCAGATCGCCGCATGCCGAACCGGCCACCGGCGCCTGCTGGAAGTTTCCCAAAAATATGGCGAAAGGGAATTGCACAGCTATGGCAATTTCCTCTTGGAATATTCCGAGAAAATGATGAGCTCTGCGCTTCGCGTGCTGCGGCCCGGCATATACACGGCGAAAGACTTCCTTGACGGCGACGGCGTCAGTGCCGTCCCGCTCAAAATCAAAGTCCGCATAAAAATAAATCGTGATCGCGCTGAAGTGGATTTTTCCGGCTCAGCACCGCAGTGCGCCGGAAATGTGAACGCCGTCGAGGCCATCGCCATCTCCGCCGTCTACTACGTTTTTCGTTGCCTCCTCACCGAAGATGTGCCCGCGACTTCAGGCCTCATCCGCCCTATCCGGGTGATCGCTCCCGCAGGCACCGTGGTGAACGCCAAGCCCCCCGCGGCCGTCGCCGGCGGAAATGTCGAAACATCGCAACGCATGGTCGACACCTTATTCCGCGCGCTGGCCAAAGCCGTGCCTTCGCGCATCCCCGCCGCTAGCCAGGGAACCATGAACAATTTCACTCTCGGCGGCCGCCACCCTGGGAATAACAACGCGCCATTTGCCTATTACGAAACCATCGCCGGCGGCATGGGTGCACGCCCCGGACTCGACGGCATTTCCGCTGTTCACACCCACATGACCAATTCTTGGAACACCCCAATTGAAGTCTTCGAACAAACTTATCCCGTGCGTGTGCGCAGCTGTTCCATCAGGCGTATTTCCGGCGGCGCAGGTAAATTCCGCGGCGGTGACGGCATCATTCGCGAGATCGAGCTGCTCACTCCAACTCAGGTGGGAATCCTAAGTGATCGCCGGGAGCGCGGTCCATACGGTCTGAATGGCGGGTCGGAAGGGAAGCGCGGCAAAAATGAACTGGTGCGAAAAGGGAAAACTACGCCGTTACCAGGGAAGTGTGCGTTCAACGCCGACACCGGCGACGTTGTGCGAATCGAAACGCCAGGGGGTGGAGGCTGGGGAAAAAGCAAAGTGCGCAGGCGCTCCAGCAAAAGCAAATAGTTCAGTGTTTCCGAAACGCCAGGCAGCGCACGAAAAATACATTTCAGTATTTAGAAAATCACGGACGTCCGCCCCGTCGGCAAAAACCGCGTCCCAAAATAAAAAGCGGGCAGCAAACACGCTGCCCGCGGAAGGGAGATAAAGAAAAGCTCTACTCGAATTTTTCGGTCAATACCGGGAATTGCAATTTAGCCTTGGCCAGCGACTTAACGACGGTGGCTTCCGCATTTTCGGCCGAAGTGTTGCGCGCTGTGGCCATTTCGCTTACCAGCAGGTACTTGGCGCGTTCCAACATTTTCTTTTCGCGGAAGGAGAGAGGCTTGCTGCAGCTCAGCGATACCAGGCTTTTGAGTACTACGGCGACTTCCAGCAATGCGCCGGTGCGCATGCGCTCGGAATTTTCTTTAAAGCGATGCTTCCAATCGTGGTGGGAATTTAGTTTGCCCTTTTCGAGGAACCCCAGTACTTTCATCGAGTCCGTGGAACGAATCACGGATCGCAGGCCTACGGTCATGGCGTTCGACTGCGGCACCATAACGCGCAAACCGCTGGAGACGATTCGAATCATGAAGTACCGCTCAGTCCTGCCGTTTAATACGCCGTAACTGATTTGCTCGACAATTCCAACGCCGTGGTTTGGGTAAACGACCTTGTCGCCGATTTTGTATTCCATAGATGCGGTTGCCCCCTCCGAGGTACAGGAATGACTGTACTCGGATGTGTCGCAAGAGTCAAGGTATATCCTCTGGAATGAGGGAGTTAGAGAAAAAAAGTTACCAATTTGGCATTTCAATTGCTTGCGGCAAAGGCTATTGTGAAACTTTGCCCTCTGAAACTCCACCCTATCGCATAGGGAATCGCCAATTGGAAAACCGGTTCACAGCCGAGATATGGTAAAACTGCTCGTATATGATTGTTCTGGCGATAGATACGTGTGAGGCCAGAGGCAGCGTCGCGGTTCTTAGAGAGGACGAGGTGCTGCAGGTAATGCCCCACACAAGCGTAGAGGAATACTCTGCATGGCTATTGCCTGCTGTCGATGCGGGGCTCAACGCCGCCAAAAGCGCTTTGGCTGAAGTGGATGTATTCGCTGTGGCATCGGGCCCAGGCTCGTTTACAGGGGTGCGGATTGGCCTGACCACGGTCAAGGCCTGGAGCGAAGTCTTTGGTAAGCCGATCGTGACGGTGTCCAGACTTGAGGCCGTAGCCGCCCAGTTTGAAAGCAACTCCCCTTACGTAGCGTCATTTATCGACGCTCAGCGCGGCCAGATATTCGGCGCCCTTTATAAAGCAGCCCAGATCGGATTGACACTGATCGAACAGGAGATGGTCGCGCCGCCCGAGGTTTTCATGGATTGGGTCGCCGAACGAGCGGTAGGAAACGCCGTGGCTTGGGTTTCCACGGACCCGGACGCTGTTGGAGACCAGACGCCATCACAGGGAGGAACGCCGCAACGTGAAAAAATCCAGTGCGTGCCAGGCATCCTGGCTCCCGTCATCGGCAAAATGGCGTTTCACCGAGCATTGAATGGAGAGGTACAAGACGCGCTGTCCGTCGACGCGAATTATGTCCGGCGTTCTTATGTAGAAGTTTTCCAGAAAGGTCCGGCGCATGCGTCCGGAAAATGAGCCAGGCGCCGCCCACACGCCCATCAAAGTACGGCCATACCAGCCAGGCGATAGCGAGGCGGTTTCTGAGATTTGTCGGCAATCCCCAGAAGCCGCGCAGTGGCCTAAAGAAGCCTACGAGCAAGCCCATTCCCCCGGGCAAATTGTTCTGGTTGCTCACAGTAATGCGGAAATTTGCGGCTTCCTGGTCGCGCGAATCACCGCGGACGAGGCGGAGATTCTAAACACCGCCGTCGATCCCGCGCATCGCCGCAACGGCATCGGAGGTCTCTTACTTACAGCGGCAATTTCGACGGCGCGAGCCCACAACGCTAAAAATATTTATCTCGAGGTTCGCGAATCCAATCGTGCCGCGATCGCCTTTTACGTAAAACACGGTTTTGTGAAAGCAGCAGAGCGTCGCGCGTACTACACTAGTCCTACAGAGAACGCCGTAGTCATGAAAAAACTAACAGGCTAGAACTAAAGTTCCAACGGTTGCCTCTTGACGTGGCCGCGCGGAGTGCTATCTTTCGTTTATGTAGTCTCATTTACAAATCCGGAACGCAGTACAGCGGGAGGAACGCATGGCAAGCATGGCGCGCAGCCCTCGAGACATACTCCTCGAAACAGACGCCGAGTATCAGCGTCTGGCAGAGCAGCACTCGAAATATCAAGCCGAACTAAATCGAATCTCAACTGCTACCTACCTCAGTTCAGAAGACCTCCTCGAAGAGATAAGACTTAAAAAATTAAAGCTTCACATAAAAGATGAAATGGAACTATTGGCCGCGCGCCTCCGCTCTACGCCGCCTAAACGCACGCAATAGCGACACGCAATTTTAAAACTCCGGCAGAATCTGTCGTAGAATGGCCGTGCAGCGTGTAGACGCTTGAGGTCTACCCTTACGCATGGTTAAAGAGGGCTACTATTTCGGAGTGCCGCTACTTCTCGCCGGGGGTGCGGCTTTCTTTTTGCAGTGGCGCATCGCCGCCTATTTGTTGGTGTTCCTGGCGCTGTTCGTTTTTTCTTTTTTCCGTGATCCAGACCGGGTGATTCCCTCGGAGCCCGGCGCTATAGTGTCTCCCGGCGACGGCCGCGTGGTAGTCGTCCAGGACGAAGACTATGCCGGCAAGCCCGGCAAGCGCGTGAGCATTTTTCTGGCGGTGTGGAACGTGCACGTTAATCGCTCTCCGGCGGCGGGCCGCATTACAAAGTTGGAGTACCGGCCAGGAAAATTCGTTGCCGCCATGCGTGCAACCGCTTCGGCGGAAAATGAGCAGAACGTGTTTACGCTCTCCACCGATGCGGGAGAACTGGTCTTCAAACAGATCGCAGGGCTGATCGCCCGGCGTGTCGTCAGTTGGAAAAAGGAAGGGGATATCGTGGCCCGCGGCGAGCGAATCGGATTGGTGCGCTTCGGGTCGCGCGTGGACTTATGGGTGCCGCAACCGGCGGAGATCCTGGTAAAGGTCGGACAAAATGTAAAGGGCGGCTCTTCGATTCTCGCCAGCCGGCCGGTGCAAAAAAATAATCGTGTGGCGGACCGAAACGCGGTGGATGATATGAATCCAGTCGCAAGCGGGAAACAGTCTTGATGCTCGATCAGGAAACGCAGCAGCAGCAAATACCGTCGTTTCGCAAGCGCCGCATAAATAATCCGCGCCTGCGCCGCGGCATTTTTTTGTTGCCCAGTCTTTTCACGGTGGCAAATCTCTTGTGCGGGTATTACGCGGTAATTGCTTCGCTTGTCGGGGGTGCCAACGAATTCGACCGCGCCGCAAAAGCGATCGGCCTGGCAATTTTATTCGACTCCATGGACGGCCGCGTAGCGCGCATGACCGGAACAAACACCGAGTTTGGCGTGCAGCTCGATTCGCTGGCCGACGTGTGCAGCTTCGGAATTGCTCCCGCGGTACTGGCTTACGCCTGGGGCGTGCGCAGTATCGCCGACCTCGGCGGAACTCGCCTGCGACAGCTCAGCGAATTTGGCTGGGTGTGCTGCCTGGCATTCTTGATCTGTTGCGCTTGGCGGCTAGCCAGATTCAACGTGCAAGGCATGGCGCCGGGAAGCTCAAAATATTTTGTGGGTATGCCCACTCCAGCCGCGGCGGCGGTGATGGCCTCGCTAGTGCATGGATTCAAAGATCCCCTGCAGGACTGGCGGTACGCAGTGGCATGGTTTGTGATGGCCGCTTGCCTGGGCGCGTTAATGACCAGCACGGTGCGCTATTACAGTTTCAAAGACATCCCGTGGACGCGCAAACAGCCCTCGCTCGCGATTGTTTTGCTGTGCTTGACCGTGGCGCTGGTATGGCTCTATTCCGAATATGTTTTGGTTCTTCTCTCCTGTATCTATGCTGTGGTTGGTGTGGTCCTTCATGTAGTGCGGCTGTTGCGACACCGCATGGTTTCGCGGACTGCCTGACACATGCCTGCACTGGAGCGACCGTCCAATCGAATCGTTATCGCGGGCGCGTCGTCGCTTTTGGGCGCGGAGTTACGTACGGTGTTGGGTGAAACCCGCTTTGCCGGCGCGGACTTTTCACTGGTCGACGAACCTATCGTCGCGGGCATGTTAACCGCAGCGGGCGGCGAGCCGGCAGTGATTCAACCGGTGGAGGAAGGCAGCTTCAACCGCGCGCAATGTATTTTTTTTACCGGGTCGTGTGAGTTCACGAAGAGGAATTTACCCGCGGCTCTGAATACCGGCGCGAAAATAATCGATTTGTCGGGCGCCGCTGTCGAACGAGAAGACGCAGTGGCATGGTTTCCTAAACTTGATTGGCTGCGTGGCCGTGAGTTCGTTACAGATGCAAAAGTTTTCGCGATTCCTTCTGCGTTCGCGACCGCGGCCGCGGGACTGGCTTTGTCGCTTTCGCGTGTCGGGCTACGGCGAATCATGTTGATCGGATTTGAGCCGGTCTCCGAAGCTGGGCCAGCTGGCATTGAGGAACTCGAGAGTCAGACGACGCAGTTGCTTTCCTTTCAAGGGCTGGGTCAACCCGTTTTTGACACGCAAGTCGCGTGCAACATGCTCGACCGCTTCGGCCCCGCCAGTTCTCATAAGTTAAGCGCCACTCGCGAACGAGTGCGCGCCGAAACCAAAGCCTGCATAGATGGAAAATGCGCCATGCCCGCGATTCAGATCGTGCATGCGCCGGTATTTTACGGCTCGGTTTTTTCCGCCACGGGAGTTTTCGACCGCGGCAGCCTGCCCGAAAATATTTGCAACGCTTGTATGGATGCTGGCTTTTCCATTCCGCCGGACTCCGGAATTGGTCCCAGTAATGTGAGTGTTTCGGGTTTAAATTCGATTCAGCTCTCCGCGCCGGAAGCAGACGCATCTAATCCCGAGACTTGGTGGTTTTGGGGTGGCGCGGACAACATGCATTTGCCGGCCGCCAACGCCGTGAAGCTCGCGGAGATGCTTTTGTAATGGCTGCAAGCCTGGCGCGGGGAGCGGCCCTGCTCATTTCATTGATCGCAGTGGTACAAGCAGGATGCGGCTATCACGTTGCCGGTCACAATAATGCTCTGCCGAAAAGCATCCACGTCATTGCCGTGACTGCGCTAGAAAACAAGACCACCGGCTACCGCATCGAACAAAAGCTCACTTCCGCGACGGTTCACGAATTCCTGGCCCGCACGCAATACAAAATAGTGTCGAACGCAGCAGACGGAGAGGCGGTCTTGCGCGGTAAAGTGGTGAGCGTCGAAGCTGTGCCGTTGCTTTTTGACACCCAGACCGGACGTGCCACCACCATGTTGGTCACGGTGAAATGCGAAGTTTCGCTGACAGAAAGCGCCACCGACAAGGTGTTATTTCACAGCGAGAATTTCGTGTTCCGCAATGAGTATGAAATCTCGACCGATGTGCCTAGTTTTTTCGAAGAGCAAGACCCCGCGTTGGATCGGCTGGCAGAGGACTTTGCCAGAAAGCTGGTAGCAGCGGTAATTGAGAATTATTAATTAGGGAGCCTTTTGATGGCGAGGATTTCTCCGCAGGAATTAGTGAGCCGCCTGAAAGAAGGAAAAATCATTCCAGCAATACTTTTGATTGGAGACGAGCCCTACCTGCGCGACGCTTGCCGCGTGCAACTAATCGAGAAATTTGTACCCGAAGCCTCGAGGACTTGGGCGGTCTCCCGTTATTCGGCCGAGCGAGGGGAGACGGAGGCAGCGCTATCGCAGGCCCAGAGCTTGCCGATGCTGTCGCCGCAGCAGGTAGTTTTTCTGGAGGATGCCGAAGCCATCGAGGAGCTGGGAGATAAAAATCGCGAAGAGACTGTCGGGCAATTGGAAATTTACCTGGGTGATCCAGCGCCGTTCACGGTGCTGGTGATTGAAGCCGCCCGACTCGACGAGCGCATGAAACTGGCCAAAATACTTGCGCAGAAGACGCTCGTGGTGGAAGTCGGTTTAGGCGACAACTCCGAGCAGCGGCAAGCGGCTGCAGTATTAATGGCGCAAAACTTTGCAAAGACGCATGGCCTGCAATTTGAAAAGAGCGCGGCCGAGGACCTCGCGGAGCGCGTGGCAGCGGATTTGATGCGCCTCAAAACGGAAGTAGAAAAGCTGGCAAATTATCTCGGGGATCGAAAAAGAATTACTCGCGAAGATGTTAATGCCATGGTCGCTTCCGAAAAAACGACCAACGTTTGGGCGTTGGCAGATTTACTGGCTTCACGGCAGGGCCAGAAATCCTTGGAATTTCTGGATCGCTTGTTGCGCGACGGGGAAGCGCCACTGGAAATGCTGGGCGCGCTGACGTGGATGTATCGCAAACTGATCGAAGCCAGCGAAATTAAAGGCGCGATGAATGGCTGGCAAGCAGCGCGAACTTTGGGGATGCGCCCGGAGCAGGCCGACATAGCTCTACGCGCCTCGCGCAAAACGTCTAAGGCTCAGTTGCTAGCGGGGTTGCGGGCGCTCGAAAAGGCTGACGACCGCTTGAAGAGCAGTAAAGATTCCCGCATGGTTTTGGAATTCTTGGTGTCGGAGTTGACCAGCGCGAACACGCTAGCTACTGCCCGCTAATTGACCACGCATGCGAGGGGGATGCGCATTCTGAAAAGGCGGCACCACAGTCGAGAACAAAGCGTCATTCCAGGCGCACGTTCACCGATCAAAGATTGGTGCCTACATTTGATGTTCAGTAATTATTTTGCGGTGTTAGCTTTGAGTCCGTTGTGGGCCAGCGCCAGACGGGATTTGTAGCGGTTACCCGTGTTTTCGTGCAGCACGCCCTTGCTGATAGCGCGATCGATCGCGGAAAGCGTGGGTTGCAGCAAATTCCCGGCGGCCGTGGCATCGCCTGCGGTAACCGCGGTGCGGAGGCGCTTCATCAATGTGCGCACACGAGTGCGGTTCGCGCGGTTCACATCGGCGCGCTGTCCTGATTGCGCTGCGCGCTTTAGAACCGACTTTTTCTTCTTCTTTATTTTGGTGCCTTGACCTGCCATTTAAAGCGCTCCTTTTTATTCCTCATGAAATTCTACCATCAAACACCGGCCAGCACTTTACGAAAGTACAGCGTTCGTTGGGGGATGCGGAATTTTTTCGCGGCCGCTGACGGCGAGGTGATCCTTACCGACTGCCAGCCAATAAAAAAAAGCCCCGCTTCGCATGCGCGAAGCGGGACTTTTGGCTGGGTGAACCTGCGTTTAGTTGTTGGGTCTGAAAGAAAGTGGAAATTCGTAAACGAGGTCGCCGACCGGCACGCGCAGAATCATTTCCTGCTGCTTACCGGCTCGCTCAAACCATGTGGAACCCGAAATTTGCACGCTAGGCAATAACACCGCTTCCTTCAACGCCACGGTGTTTATCTGCGAACGCGGGTTGAAATCCGCCTTACGGTCGCTGACAAGCTGAACACCTGCTTGATGTTGTGCGAGGTAATTTTGCGTTCTGTTCAGTCCATCATTGTCGGAACTTCGATAGTTGGTATCGACCAGGTATCCGCTCGCCGACGGCGCCGCATTGGCCTCTGTCCACAGTATTTGGTGGTTGGCCGCAGCCCTTAGCTTTTTCGGCTGCTGGTAAGGCAGAGATTTTTTAGTCTGCCCCAGATCGTCGAGCGTGATATGCGACGGAACGACATTCACCGCCTGTAAGCTGTCATTGGCGACCGCGATGTTGGCGAGCAGCTTCCAACCCGTATCTTGCAACGATACCTGTACGGTCACGCCGTTGACGGTCAGAGATTCCACCATCAGGCCTTCGCTGTAAAACCGCTCGGAACCTTGAGTTCCCGCCAGCCATCGCGCCTGGCCATCTTTTATAACTGCCGGTTGGCGCACGCTTTTCTTTTGCGCGATTACGTCACCCTTGGCGACGTTCATCCACGGCACAAAGCCGCTTTTGCCATTGGCGGTGCGTACTTGAACGGTGTACCCTTCGCTGCTGGCCAGCAACGACACTGGCTGGCCGCAATCCAAGTCGTCCAGGACTTTAAGCGGCAAGGCTTGTTCCGCGTCCGCAGTCATGGACACTTTCGCAGTGCCGCGACAAACGATGCTGCCGCTCACATAGCCACCCGCCAGCGCCGACACGGGCTTTGCAATTTGCTGAGCCGAAACGGTTTGCGCGAGCGCGAGACTGGCCACAGTCCCCAGAAACTTAAGTTTGTTGGTCATAGTTTGATCCCAGCGTCTTCCGCTACCTGAACAAGATAGGTGCTTCTGGTATTCCCTCAAGCATATTTTTGCCGGGACCACAGTTTGCGTCGATAGGAACTCAGTCATGATTGCGGAGTACTAAAGTCAGGTGCGGCTTTGGACACGTTCATCGGCTAGGCTTACTTTTACTGGTGAATATGTTCACCATAGCGACTACGCGATACCGTTGCACAACAAAGCGCGTCACCTTGACCGCATCGAACGGCTGGGATAGGGTGGAAGCAGTTTCTTTCCGAGTTAACTGCGGAGTAAGCCTAGCCGGAGGAACCATCGGCCACTCATTGCCCGTAACTGGGCCTGTAGCTGGAAAACCTGCCAATTGGATGAGACGTACCGTACACATATCCGGACAAATTGAACCGTTTTTTGGAACGCTGGACGCCAACGTGCGTCTGCTCGAGGAGGTGCTGCACGTGCGCACGCACCTGCATGACACACGCTTGACCATTGAAGGCGACCAGGACAACGTCGATCAGGCGGTGAAGATCGTCGAAGAGTACAACCACCTGACCCGCCACGGGCGGAGCTTAACCAGCGCGGAAGTGAAGTCGCTGATGCGCGTGGCCACCGAGGTGCCACACGAATCGCCGCGCACCATGTTTGAACCAACGCGGGTGCGTTCGTTTGGAAAAAAGCAAGTCACTCCCAAAAATGCCAGCCAGCGCCGCTACATGGAAGAAATCGAAAAGCACGACATGATGTTTGGCATCGGGCCCGGTGGCACAGGAAAAACTTATATCGCTGTGGCGATGGCGGTGAGCGCGCTGCTGACCAAGCAAGTCAACCGCATCATTCTTGCGCGGCCCGCGGTGGAGGCCGGCGAACGGCTCGGATTCTTGCCAGGGACGTTGCAACAAAAAATAGATCCCTACATGCGGCCGTTGTATGACGCGTTGTACGACATGCTGGATGCCGACAAGCTGGAAAGATTTCTGGAGAAGGGCATCATCGAAGTAGCCCCACTGGCGTTTATGCGCGGGCGCACCCTGAATGATTCGTTCGTGATTCTCGATGAAGCGCAAAACACTACCAGCGAGCAGATGAAGATGTTTTTGACTAGGCTGGGCTTTAATTCCAAGGCGGTCATCACCGGCGACATCACACAAATCGACTTGCCTACCGGCAAGAAGTCTGGCTTGGTCGAGGCGCTGGAAGTCTGCGGCAAAATCGACGGTATTGGCACCCTTCAATTCGGCGAGAAGGACGTGGTGCGCCACAATCTGGTGCAGCAAATTATCCGCGCCTATGAAGAGTGGGACGTCGCGCATCCTGCGCATCCGCACAGAAATTCTGGAGCGAACGCGGCAAACGGACGGGGCGAGCGGCGCGCGCAGGAAGCCGCGAAAGAGTTGGTGTCCGAGCAATTTCGTGAACCTGGCCGGATTGCCGATGAATCCGCGGATCCCGACGTTAAGTAAGGATGATTTTGAATCGTCAGCGCTCGGTACGTTTGTCGATACGAGCTTTGGAGTCGTTTTTGCTTCGTGTGCGTCGCGAATTGGGGCTTAAGCAAGCGCAAGTTACGGTTTGCCTGGTAAGTGATGCGGAGATCGCGGGGATGAATCAGTCCTTTCGAAAGAAGCACGGGCCCACGGACGTATTATCTTTTCCCGCCGTAAGGTTGCGAAAGCCCACGAGGTCGACGCGGATTCCTGTTTCCTTGGAATCCGTACCGGTGGATGGCGACGCATCTCTCGGTGACATTGCCATCGCGCCGGCCGTGGCCAAACGCAATGCCAAAAATTATGGCCGCACGCTTCCCGCAGAACTGAAAATTTTAATACTACACGGCGTTTTGCATCTTCTTGGCTTCGACCACGAAGCCGACCGCGGCGAGATGGACCGCACCGAAAAGAAACTCCGGAGACGGTTAGGGCTGGCGTGACCTTCAGCTGGCTATTTATATTGGGCATCGCGCTTTTAGCCTTTGGCCTGCCCATTTTTTCCTACCTCACGCTGATTTATCGCGAACTCGGCCGTATGACCACCGGGCGCATTCACGAGCACCTGGAAATATTCGAAGCCGAGATCGAACCGAAGCTGCACATCAATCGCCGCAGCGGTGGCCGCACATTTCGTATCCTGGGCCATTTCTGGCTGGCTTTCCTGGTGCTCGAAACTACCCGCGGAGTCGTGCATTTCACTCCTGAAGCGTGGGAATCGGTGGTGCAGTTCATCGTTTATCTCAGCTTGGAAGTTGTGATTGCCATGCACTTCATTCCGGACATGCTGCTGTACCGCACGTCCGGGAGATGGCTGCTGCGCTTATTGCCGCTTATTCGCGCGTGTATGTACCTGGTTTGGCCGGTGCGCGTTTTCCTGGAGGGCGCGGAATCGCTGGCGCGCATTTCAGAAAAAGAAAATGAGAAATCTGAAGAGCAGCGCACCGAAGAGGGCATCGAGGCGCTCGTCGAAGCCGCAGAAGAAGAAGGCATCATCGAGCCCGAGCAAGCCGACCTGATCGAACAGGTAGTGGAATTCAGCGACAAGCGCGTGCGCGAAGTGATGACTCCGCGGCCGGATATCATTGCCATTGCCGCCGAAGCCACACTGGAAGAATTACACGCCAAGTTCGTGGAACATAAATTTTCCAAGATGCCCGTTTACGAAAAGACGCTGGACGATATTTTCGGCGTGGTGAATGCGCAGGATTTGTTGCACATCGCGGACCAGGATTTGCCCAAACGCAAAGTGCGCGAACTGGCCCGGCCGGTGCTATTCATACCCGAAACAAAGGCGGGATCGGATCTTTTGCGCGAGATGCGGCAAAAGGGTCAGCCGCTCGCCGTGGTAATCGATGAGCACGGTTCCGTCGCGGGCATTGCCACCGTGGAAGATTTGGTGGAAGAGATCGTCGGTGAGAGCGGTTACGATGCCAAGCAGCCGTTGGCCGACGTGGTGCGTGAAACGGACGGCGGTCTGGTTATGCGCGGTAGTATGTCCATTGACGATGTCGAGGAATTGCTCGGCGTAAAGTTTGGCGACAAGTCGGATGCGGCGGTCACCACCATTGCGGGACTGCTAAGCCACGTTTCGGGTAAAGTGCCAGAGCCGGGCGACAAGATCGATCTGGAAGGGCACAAATTCGAAGTCCTGGAAGCCAATCAGCGAAAAGTGTTGCGCGTTCGGATACGCAAGCAAGTTGCCGCGCAAGCGCAACTCAGTCATGTCCGAGTCCCGAAACGTTGAAATTGCCGCGCCGGCCACCTAACTAACAGTTTGAGCATTCTGAAAATCTCCATGCCAGACAAAAAAACTCTAGATAAAAAAGCTCCGGATAAAATAATTCCGGACAAGACAACTGCAGACACATCGGTTCGCACCGGATTCAAGTCCGGATTCGTAGCCATCATAGGCCGCCCGAACGCCGGGAAATCCACGCTCGTGAATCGCCTGGTCGGCCAAAAAATCGCCATCGTAACGTCCAAACCGCAAACTACGCGAAACCGCATTCAAGGCATCGTCACGAAGCCCGAAGGACAAATCATTTTTATCGACACGCCCGGATTGCATGATGCGGATTCCGCGCTGGGCCGCCAGATGATGCACGAAGTAGCCGCCGCGCTCGAAGGCATCGACGTATTGTTACTGATGGTGGACGCGAGTCGTGCTTATCCTCACGCCGACGCGCTGCTGCTGCAAAAGGCCGAACGCTTCCGTGGAAAGACCGTCCTCGCGTTAAATAAAGTGGATCGGCTTCCTAAACCGAAGCTTCTGCCGCTGACTGACGCTTTTCAAAAAGCTTTTGATTTCGCCGCCATTGTGCCGATTTCCGCGCTCACGGGCGCGGGTTGCGATGAATTGCTCGAAGCGATCATGCGCGAACTGCCGCCCGGAGTCCCGTACTTTCCAGAAGATCAGATCACCGATCAACCGGAACGGTTTCTGGCTGCGGAAATCATTCGTGAAAAAGCCATTCAGGTGATGTATCACGAAGTCCCTTACGCGCTGGCGGTAATCGTGGATAAATTCGAAGAGCTGCCCAAACTTTTGCGCATTGAAGTGACCATGAACGTCGAGCGCGACTCGCAGAAAAAAATCCTAATTGGCCACAAGGGCGAGATGCTCAAAAAGATCGGCACCGAAGCCCGCAAAGAATTGGAAAAACTTTTCGACATCAAAATTTATCTCGCATTGTTCGTGAAAGTCGTCCCAGACTGGCGCGAGAATCCGCAGAAGGTTCGAGAGTTGGATTGGCACTTTCAGCTGGAAGGCCTAAGCGAAGACATTGCGCGGAAATCGCCTGCGAATGAGGACCCTTCCGAAGATCCATCCAACGAATAGCACGACCTGGACGCCCCTGTGAAAAATACCAACAGCGCGGCACTTGGATTTAGAGCGCACTCCGGATGGGCGGCTGCAGTCGCTCTTGGCGGATCGCCGCGTTCGCCGGAAGTGATTGATCGCCGCCGTATTGCGCTTATTGAGGCCGGCTCGCCGGGTGGCGTCCAGCCCTATCATGTCGCCCGCACGATGGATTTTCCGAAAGCCGAAAAATTTATCAAAGGTGTTATCGTCGCGGTTGACCGCTCGGCGTTCCTCGCCGTGCGCGCCTTTTCGGAAGCCATCAGCGGCAAGGGTCAAGCAATAGCGTGTTGCGGGATTGTTCTTGCTTCCGGCCGCGCACTGCCTTCCCTGGAAGCGACGCTGCGGTCGCATGCAATGGTGCACAGCGCCGAAGGCGAATTGTACCGAGCCGCCATCGCCAAAGCGGCCAAGACTTTAAGTTGGCGATGCCTTCGTGTTCCGGAGCGCGATCTTTACAAGTTAGCCGCCAAGCAACTCCGCATTCCCGAACCAAAATTGAAACTTCGCATCACCGAAATGGGTCGCGCGATGGGCAGCCCGTGGAGCGCGGACGAAAAATGCGCTACGTTGGTCGCGTGGCTGGCGCTCGCCGGTTTTGAAACGATGTAATACTTGAGGAGCATCCCAGTCTGCCCGGGAGAATAATGTTGGATCGCCTTCGTTGGACTTTCGTCGCTGCTTGCTTATATTTCGCGACTCTAAGTTTTGGCGCTCCTTTCCAGCAGATGGGCACGCAATCTGCCGCGCCCGATTCGCAATCTCAAAGCACCAGCGCTGGCACTCCTTCCACGCAGGGAGATTCCAACCGTGACCCTCTCGCGGGCAACGCCGCTGCTCAACGAACCGTGACCGCCACAAAGAGATGGCTGGCGGGCACCATGACCACCTCAGGAATGAGCGCGCAACTGCGCGAAATTTCCAGAGCCACAGTTAAAGGGAAAGTGGAAGTGCAATATCACATCTTCGTAACCGGTGCCCCCAAGGATCAAAACTTCACATTGGTAGATTGGCCCCCCAATGCGCCTGATCCATCCCCTTCGATTGCCGGACTCAGCATATTGGAAGACGGCCTGGTCGTGTGCGCCGGCAGGGCCACGGACCAATGTACTCACCCCGACCAGCCTGAAAGGAAAGATGTCCCCGTAAAGTTGGTTTTTTACCCGCTGGACGGCGAAGTCTATCGCCTGGCTCTGGTATCGCAAGATCAAAAAGCAAAAATATTTTTTGCCGTCATCCCCGCGCCGATTCAGGCCACAGACAATGGATGCACGCTCGAAGTGGTAAGCCTGCGTCTGAAAAATCAGCTAGTGTTGATTCGCGGAAAAGGGTTTCAGCCCAATGAACCGGTGGTCTTTCAATCGAAGTCCTACGAACAAACCCAAACGCGCGAAGACCCTGATGACGTTGACGCCAACGGTGAATATCAACTCCCCTTGGAGCCATTCGTAAAAGGCAAAGACCGAGGCACCACGGAAATCAAGCTCCAAGGCGCCAAATGCGCCCCAGTCCTTAGGTTTCAGTGGGGCAATTAAGCGTACACATCTAGCTATTGACGAGATTCAAGGCTAAGACTGTACATTCAACTTCTCTATGCACGCCATCTAGTCTGGGGCGGCGATGCCCAGGCTTTTCATTTTGCGGTACAAGTGGCTACGCTCAAGTCCAAGCGCGCCTGCCGTCTGCGTCATGTTCCAGCGGTTTTCCTGCAATTTGCGAAGGATAAATTCCCGCTCGTAGGCGCTGCGCGCTTCATACAGTGTGGAGTACGGCTGCTGCGGGCTTTCAGCCACGCCGCGAAATAATTCCGGCGGCAAGTGATGAGGTTCGATGCGCGGCTGCGGGCAAACAATCACCAAACGCTCGACCAGATTGCGCAACTCGCGCACGTTCCCTGGCCACGGATAACGCACCAGAATATCCATCGCCGGATCGCTGAGTTCGCGTCCTTTTTTGCCATAAGCGCCGCTGAACTCATTCAAAAAATAACGCGCCAGCGTGGGTATGTCCTGCAAGCGATCGCGCAAAGGCGGAACGAAAAAGGGGATTACGTTCAGGCGATAGAAAAGGTCCTGGCGGAAACGCGCGTGCGCGATTTCCTGTTCGAGATTTTTATTGGTGGCGGCGATGACGCGAACGTCCACAGTAATGGCCTGATTCGAGCCCACCGGCTCAAAGCGCTGCTCCTCCAGAACGCGCAACACTTTTGATTGCGTGCGCAAACTCATGTCGCCAATTTCATCGAGAAACAGCGTCCCGCCGTCCGCTTTTTCAAATTTGCCGATTTTATTTTCCGTGGCTCCCGTGAAACTACCTTTCAGGTGGCCGAAAAGTTCCGACTCAATCAGTTCGTCTGGAATCGCCGCGCAATTTACTTCCACGAAGGGACCCTTGGTTCGCAGGCTTGCGGCGTGCAAGGCATGCGCGACCAATTCTTTGCCGGTACCACTTTCGCCGTAAATCAGAACGCGGCCGTTGGTGGGAGCGGTCACAGCGATCTGTTGGCGCAAGGCTTTCATGGGGATGCTGTCGCCGATCACCTGATAGCGGTGGCCCAATTGATTGCGCAGGGTTTGATTTTCTTCTTCCAGGCGGCGCTGCTGCACCGCGTTGCGTACGCGCAAAACAATTTTCTCAAGCGAAAGCGGTTTTTCGATGAAGTCGAAGGCGCCTAGCTTGGTGGCGCGCACCGCCGTTTCAATGGTGCCGTGTCCCGAGATCATAATGACCGCCGGCGGATGTGCCGCGGATTGGATGCGGCTCAAAGCTTCAAGACCATCCATCCCGGGTAGCCACACATCCAGAAGAATTAATTCCAGTTCGCCGGCGGCCACGCGCTCCAGCGCTTCTTCTGCTGAGCCCACGCTGTCCACAAGATAACCCTCGTCACGCAAAATGGAAGCCAGCGATTCGCGAATGCCAGGTTCGTCATCCACGATTAACAGGTGGGGCTTGGGGATCATCGCGAAGATTCCGGCGCCGGAGTGAGAGGCCCGCCAACGACCAGAGGGATTGCTTCCGTTACCGGCAACTCAATCAGAAAACGCGAACCGGCAGGATGATTGTCTTCGGCATGAATAGTGCCGCCATGCTCGGCAATAATGCGCGCTGCGATGGCTAGACCGAGACCAGTGCCGCGGTCCTTGGTAGAAAATTGCGGCAGGAAAAGTTTGTCTTTATCTTCGGGCGAAATACCATGACCGGTATCGGCAACCGAAATTTCGACGGTTTCGGCCTCCGCGTGATTCCGAGTGGAAACAATAATCTCGCGGCAAGCGGAATGCTCCAACGATTCCGCGGCGTTATCAATCAAATTGATCAACACGCTGCGCAACAAACCGGCGTCGGCGCGCACTTGCGGAAGATTTTCCGCCAGCATGGTTTTGATGGTTACGCCATCCAGACGATTCGCGAACACTTCCAACGCTTCCTGCACGATAGTGTTGGCTTCCGTTGGCACCAGCTTGGCGGTAGGGAAGCGCACGAACTGAGAAAACTCATTTACCAGCCCCGCTAGCGTGGATACTTCGCGCTCAATCAATCGCGAACATTCCTGAACTAGCGTGGTTAGCTCGGCATCGACGGGCTTCGAATCCGAAGTGGTGCGGCGATCGATAAAGCGCAGCAGCCTTTGGGCCGAAAGCTGAATAGGCGTCAACGGATTTTTTATTTCGTGCGCGATGCGGCGTGCCACTTCCTGCCAGGCCGCCGATTTTTGCGAGCGGAGCATTTCGGTGAGGTCATCCAGCACCAGCACGTAGCCGGTATTGCCGCGTCGCGGCCCCAGAGGGCTCACCGTGACGGCCAGATGTAAAACGCGCCCGCCCGCCACGGTTTCAATTTCTCGCGACACGACTCCCATACGCAAGGAACGGCGCATCAGATATTGCACCGCACGCGAAGCTTCCGCACCCAACAAATCATCGAGTGTTTGTTTGTCACGCGCATTCGCTCCCAACATTCCATTCACGGCGGTATTGCAGCGCAGAATGGCGCCGCCGGCGTCCAGCGAAACAACGCCCGTGGGAATATTCTCCAGCACCGTTTCCATGAGCTGGCGCCGCCGCTCCAGTTCTTGCACCGCTTGTTGCAAATTGCGTGTGAACTGATCGATTTGCGAACGACTGTCGCGCAACTGCTTGGTCATGTTGTTGAACGAACGAGCCAGAACGCCCAGCTCGTCCTGTACTTGATCGGGAACTTGATAATCAAAATTCCCTGAAGAAATTTCGCGCGTGCCTTCCGCGAGAGCTTGAATAGGCACGGTAACTTGCTTGGAAAGAAATAACGCTACCCACATCACTGAGAACAACACCAGCATGGTGAAAAACAGTAGGATCAATAACATTTGCCGTTTCAGTGCACGAAGACTCTGCTTCTCCGCGTAGTACTGCGCGGTTTGCGCTTGAATCTGGTTCAGACGGTCAAGGAAAGTTGCATTGGAGCGATACGCGGCTAGCAGAAATCCAGGCTCCCCGCGTGAATCCTTGATGGGAATACGCGCTGCCGAATAAGTGGAATTGCCGGCTTCCCAGAGTTCAATGCCGCTCGGAAACACGCGCACCTGTTTGCCCAAAACGTCGGGCATGACGCATGTCAGTCCGTCGCGTACCTCCGGGGGATTGTCACAAATCACGCCCCCGCTGACAGCCTTCCCATTTTGATCAAGCATCCAGACGGCGTCGGCGCCGGCTGTGAACGCGCGGCCAAGAAATTCATCGACCGGCTTGTTTGACAGTGGCGCAATCTGGTGCGCGATATTTCGCAATCGCGGAATTTGCGTTTGTCCTAAATCGTTCAACAAGAGTTGCGTTTGCTCAGAAGCGATTTCCAGTGGGCGCGGGAACCATCGTCCGAGAGTGCGATTTAGCAGCGAATAACTTACAAAAAACATGAACAGCACCGGGAGCAAAGAAATTGCCATGGCCCCGACGACCATTTTCGTTTTGAATCGGGCGCCTAACTGGTCCTTGCGACGCTCCGCCCACAGGCGTAACGCGGTGCGACCGAGTATCAAACCGAAGGTAAGCAGCGCCGCGGTGATAAAGCTGGAAACCGCATAGAGCGTCAAAACGTCGCGCCAGTTTTTAGGTTGAAATGGGACGCCCAGCGACCCAAAAGTGAACACGGCCGCGAGCAATAAAATGAGAAATAGGGCCCCAGCAGCGAAGCCCCAGCGTTGTTTGGAGGTGAGACGACTCATGGCGCTGTACCGTGTGCTGTGTGTGCTGCCCCGTGAGATGCGAAAAGGTCGGTGGAGGTAACTCCCGCGAGGGTTATCGCAAAATTGCCAATGAGCGCTGCGGAAGCACGCCAGCACCACTCAAACATGCCCTGGGACTTTTCGCCCAACGTTTCACTCTGGCGCCCAAACGCGAAATGGGAACACAAGGAAGGCATCTCTTTGGCACGATAGCCAGCACAAGAGAGCAAGTCAAGAATTGCGCCTGTACTTGTGGCTATGAACCTGCACTAAAGTGCAGGTATTAGCCATTTTAGAACTACGTTCGAAATTCGCGCCACTGTGCGCTTTGCCATTTGTTAATGTGAGCCTTGGCTGTTTTCTGCTGCGGGAGTGCTGCGGATGTCCGTCCGTTTAGGCGAAATCTTGGTTAAGGAGAGCTTGATTACGCAGGACCAGCTCTCTAAAGCGCTCGAATTTCAGCGCTCCAATGGTGGCAAGCTGGGAAGCTGCCTGACCAAAATGGGTTTCATCACCGACGACGATATTACCGGCGTGCTCTCCCGGCAATACGGCGTTCCCTCCATAAATCTCAAGTATTACGAAATCGATCCCATCGTCATTAAGTTGATTCCACAAGACACCGCGTTGCGTTATCAGGTGATTCCGCTTTCTCGCGTTGGTTCTGTGCTCACCATCGCGATGACCGATCCCACGAATGTTTTCGCCATGGACGATATCAAGTTCATGACCGGCTTCAATGTGGAACCGGTGGTGGCCTCGGAGTCCGCGATCGGCGACGCGATCTCGCGATTCTACGGTGGTGCATCCAGCAACCACGAAGAACTCAGCAATCTGATGAAAGACCTGGTCGACGAGGAGCAGGAGTTGGAGCTCGCCGCGGAAGTCGCGGAACTGGATACCGCGACACTGGAGAAGGCCGCCGAAGAAGCGCCCATCATCAAGCTGGTGAACCTGATTCTGACCGATTCGGTGAAGCGTGGCGCGAGCGATATTCACATCGAGCCGTATGAGCTGGAAATGCGCGTCCGATTTCGCGTGGATGGCCAGCTGCAAACGGTGATGAGTCCGCCGCTGCGATTGAAAGACGCCATTACCAGCCGCCTGAAGATCATGGCCAAGCTGGATATCGCGGAAAAGCGGCTGCCTCAAGACGGCCGCATCATGATCAAGTACCGCGCCGACGGAAAGAAAAAGGAATTGGATTTCCGCGTCTCCACGGTGCCCACGTTGTATGGCGAAAAAATCGTCATGCGCTTGCTGGATAAAGAAAACCTGCGGCTGGACATGACCAAGCTGGGTTTTGAGCAAGAATCGCTGACGAAATTCGAACGCAATATTTTCCGGCCCTATGGCATGGTGCTGGTTACCGGTCCGACCGGTTCCGGAAAAACCAACACGCTGTACTCCTCGGTGTCCACATTAAATAAAGTGGACACCAATATTATGACCGCCGAGGATCCCGTCGAATTTCAGTTGGCGGGCATCAACCAGGTGCAGATGAAAGACCAGATCGGCCTTAACTTCGCCGCCGCTCTGCGCGCCTTTCTCCGCCAGGACCCCAACATTATTTTGGTCGGCGAAATTCGCGACTTTGAAACGGCGGAAATCGCAGTAAAAGCCGCGCTGACCGGCCACTTGGTTTTGTCCACGCTGCACACCAATGACGCGCCTTCCACCATCAGCAGATTGATGAACATGGGCATTGAACCATTCCTGGTGGCCACTTCCGTGAACTTGATTTGCGCGCAGCGACTCGTGCGGCGCATTTGCCAAAATTGCAAAGTGGAGCTCGAAGTTCCACAGCAGGCCCTCATCGATGCGGGCTACAGCCTCGAAGAATCCAAGACCACCAAGATTTATCACGGTAAAGGCTGCAACGTTTGCAACAAAGGTGGATACAAAGGACGCACCGGGCTGTATGAGGTGATGGAAATAAATGACGAACTGCGGGAATTGATCCTCGTGGGAGCTTCGGCGCTGGAACTGAAAAAGAAAGCTGTTGAGCAGGGAATGATTACCTTAAGACGCAGCGGGCTAACCAAGGTGGCATTGGGTCAGACCACGATGGAAGAAGTGGTACGAGAGACAGTGTTGTAGGGATAAGAGTGAACGAACATGGCTGGAGTGAACTTAAGCGAATTACTTAAAAAGATGATCGAGATGGGCGGCAGCGACCTGCACATCACGACCAATAGCGCGCCACGGGTGCGTGTACACGGACATTTGCGCCCTTTGGAGATGCCGCCACTGACGGCGGCGGACACCAAGTCGCTCGCGTATAGCGTTTTGACGGACGCGCAGAAGCACCGCTTCGAGGAAAATCTGGAGCTCGATTTTTCCTTTGGCTTGAAGAATCTGGCGCGCTTCCGCGGCAATGTGTTCAATCAACGCGGCGCGGTGGGCGCGGTGTTTCGCACCATTCCATGGGAAATCAAAAGCTTCGATGCGCTGGGTTTGCCGGGTGTAGTGCGCGGCATGTGCGACAAGCCGCGCGGCCTGGTGCTGGTTACCGGCCCGACCGGCTCAGGCAAATCCACCACACTGGCCGCCATGCTCGACAAGATCAATGCCGAACGTGAAGAGCACATGATCACCATCGAGGACCCCATTGAGTTTTTGCACAATCATAAAAAGTGCCTGGTGAACCAGCGAGAAATCCACGCGGATACACATTCGTTCGCAAACTCGCTGAGAGCGGCGCTGCGCGAAGATCCCGACGTGGTGCTCATCGGCGAAATGCGCGATCTGGAAACCATTGAGTCAGCGCTACGCATCGCGGAAACCGGCCACTTAACCTTCGCCACTTTGCATACCAACTCTGCGGCATCCACCATCAACCGCATCATCGACGTATTTCCTGCGCACCAGCAGCCGCAAATCAGAGCGCAGCTTTCCATGGTGCTGGAAGGCATTTTGTGCCAGGCGCTGCTGCCGCGTTCCGACGGCCGCGGCCGTGCCATGATCATGGAAGTGCTGGTGCCCACCGCGGCGATTCGCAACTTGATCCGCGAAGACAAAATTCACCAGATTTATTCCGCCATGCAAACCGGCACGGGCCAAACGGGGATGCAAACCTTCAATCAGGGGCTTTGCAACGCGTATCTGGCGAAAGCCATCACGTTGGATATTGCCCTGTCGCGTTCGTCGAATGCCGACGAACTGCAGGACATGATCAACCGTGGCGTGGTTTCCACTCCAACGGCCGGCGGCGGCAGCATGAAATCGCCGGTAAAAATGCCGGTGGCGAATAAGCGTTAAACGGACTTTGCATCGTGACTATGAACAATTTCGACGGTATCGAGGCACTCAGGAGGGCAGCACATGCCGGACTTTAAATATCAAGGAACAAATCGCTCGGGCTCCAGTGTGAGCGGAGTGATGACTGCTAACAGCAAAGCGGATCTGCAAAATCTTTTAAGGCGACAACAAATCACTGCCACGAAGATGTCCGAGAAGGGCAAAGAGTTCAACATGCCCACCTTCGGCGGCGGCGTGAACGCCAAAGAGCTGGCGATTTTCACGCGCCAATTTTCGGTGATGATCGACGCCGGTCTGCCGCTGGTGCAGTGCCTCGAAATCCTGGGCGGCCAGCAGGAGAACAAATTCTTCCAGAAAGTGCTGGTCAATACGCGATCGATGGTGGAAGGCGGCGCAACGCTTTCGACCGCCATGCGCAGCTCGCCAAAAGTGTTTGATGGCCTGTACGTCAACATGGTGGAAGCCGGAGAAACGGGCGGTATTCTAGACATCATTCTGCAGCGTCTCTCTACCTACATTGAAAAGAACGTCAAGCTGCAGCGCGCCGTAAAATCCGCCCTGGTCTATCCCGTCGGAGTTCTCACCGTCGCCGGCGGCGTTATCACCCTGCTGCTTTGGAAGGTGGTTCCAATTTTCTCGACCTTGTTCACCGGTCTGGGAGTTACGCTTCCACTGCCTACAAAAATCGTGATCGCTCTCAGTAATTTTATCGGCAGTTATTTTGGCTTGCTGATCCTTGTGGGTATCATCGGCACCATTGTCGGATTAAAAGTATGGTACGGAAACCCCACAGGAAAATATGTTTTAGATACCATTGTCCTGAAGCTCCCGGTCATCGGTATGTTGATGAGGAAGATTGCCGTGGCGCGCTTCACCCGAACGCTCGGCACACTGATATCCAGCGGTGTACCCATCCTGGAAGGTTTGGACATCACAGCTAAGACTTCCGGCAACGCGGTGGTCGAGCGCGCGCTGCAAAAGGTGCGCAAATCGCTGGAAGAAGGCAAGTCACTCACGGAACCCTTGAAGGAGTGCGACGTATTTCCGGGCATGGTCACGCAGATGATCGCCGTCGGCGAACAGACTGGCGCGATGGACGCCATGCTGCAGAAAATCGCCGATTTCTACGAGGAAGAAGTCGATGCCGCGGTGAAAGACTTGTTGACCGCCCTCGAGCCGGTAATGATCGTGTTCCTCGGCTTGGTTGTTGGTGGCGTGGTGATCTCCATGTATTTGCCGCTATTCTCGCTCATCGGAAAATTGGCCGATGCACACTAAAGCCAACGCGTCTGACGCGTATTGCTGAAAATCACGAGCCGGGCGGCAAACATTTGCAGCCCGGCTTTTTTCTCTTTTATATTGATTACTCGTATAGGATCACTGGGGCTAGCTAGCAGGGCGCGGGCGAAAAATGCAGCAAAGTGCCAGCATGAAAGAATGGCTCGAATGGCTGACGCGTGTTCGCTTATTAATGATCACGTTGATCCTCGCCGTGGGCGTAGTGTGGCCGAAATATGTGCCCGCTTCCCCCGGTAAAGGGTTTTTCCTTCCGCTGATAATCTTTTGGATTACCCTGGGCATCTTTCATCTGATTCTGCTTCGTTGGCTTCCGTTGGCGCCGTGGCACGGCGGGCTGCAGGTGGCCTGCGATGTAGTCATGATTTCCGCGCTGGTGTATGCCACCGGAGTGCAAGACAGCTACTTCATTTCGTTGTACCTGCTGGTAATTATCGTCGCCAGTATTTTGTTTTCGCGCGGGATGGCTTTTGCCACCGCTGTTTTCTGCCTGGTCATATTGGGTGGCATGGCGGCGCTGGCGTTCAGCGAGAAGATTACCCGAACCTATGTAGGAGTCGTTACTGCCGAGGGCCTGCGCACCTGGTTTTTAAGTACGCTTTTCGGATTTTTGGCGGTAGCGTACCTGGCTAGTTTTTTGGCGCAATCGCTTCGCCGCAAGGGCGCCGAACTTGACCAAAAGCAGGAAGAGTTGCGCGACCTGCAGGACTTCACCGAAGACATCGTTCATTCCATGCGCGGCGGTTTGGTGACTACCGACCTTGAAGGCCGCGTGCTGCTTCTGAACCGCACCGGCGAAGAAATTTTGGGCCATCGCTTCGCAGCGCTGCGCGGCTGTTTGTTGCAGGAACTCAATCCCGATTTCTGGCTGCCGGGAGAGCGTGGCCTGGAAAACGTTTCCCGCCGAAAAGAGATTGATTTTCGCACTCCCGATGGCCAGCAGCGTTACATCGGCATCAGCGTGTCCCCGCTGCGTTCTCGGGACAATAGCCGTAGCGGGTACGTCTTTAATTTCCAGGATCTAACCGAACTGCGGCGCCTGGAGCAGGAAGTCGCCACCAAGGAGCGCATGGCCGCGCTGGGCCGCCTGTCCGCGGCCATCGCTCACGAAATCCGTCAACCGCTGACCGCCATGGCCGGAGCGGTAACGGAGTTGGCCCGGCTGGTGCCGCTGGAAGAAGATGAGAAACATCTCGTTAATATTGTCAGCAGGGAATCGCAGCGCCTGAATACGATCATTACCGACTTCTTGAAATATTCGCGTGAGAAAACCTACGAGTTTCAGGATGCCGACGTGCGCTGGTTGCTGGATGAGACTTTGACGTTAATTGAAAAGAAGCCCGAGATCGGTCCAAATTTTCGTATCGTGCGGTCCTTTAATGGCCACGAACTGCGCGCGCGCGTCGACGCCGGCAAGATTAAACAGGTTTTCTGGAATCTTTGCGACAACGCTTTGCGGGCCATGCCCGGCGGCGGTACTTTGACGGTGCGCATCGAGGAAAAACCCTTCTGGCTGCGCATCGCTTTCTCGGACACCGGAGTTGGGTTGGACGCCAAGCAGCGCGCCAAAATTTTTGAACCCTTGCAGTCGGAGTTCGAGGGCGGAACGGGGTTGGGACTTTCCATCGTTTACCAGATCGTGCAGGCCCACAGTGGAAGAATTAGCGTCATATCGGAAAAGAATCGCGGCGCGGAATTCATCGTGGAGTTGCCGCGAGTCGGGTGAAGACGTCGCGAACGAAGTACGTTGAAACATCGCGTGAACAAATCGCATGAAGACGGCGCGTTAAGAAGTTCGTGAGGGATTATGCAAGGCGCTAAATCAGTAAAAGAAACTGCCCGGGAAATGCCGCATATCCTGGTGGTGGATGACGAGAAATCCATCTGCGAACTACTGGAGATTACTTTCCGCAAGGAAGGCTATCGCGTTGAAATCGCCAACAACGTGGAAGGCGCCAAGCGCAAACTGGAATCCCAGATTTTCGACATCATCATATCGGACATCCGCATGCCCGGAGAGGGCGGCGTCGATCTTCTGAAGTTCACCAAGGAAATTGCGCCAGACTGCTTTTTTCTGCTGATCACCGGCGTGCCCACGGTGGAAACGGCCATTGCGGCCATCAACTCCGGCGCCGACCGCTATGTCATTAAGGACCACGAGTTAGTCGACCAGTTGCGCCGCGCCGTTCGCGAAGTGTCGGAAAATCTCCGGTGGAAAAAAGAAGCGGGCTACCTCCGCCGGGAATTGCGCAGATTGACGGGTCTGGACAACATCATCGGGCAAAGCCCAAAAATGCGCCCTATTTTTGAACTGATTCAAACTGTGGCGCCGCAGACGAGCCGCGTACTGATCACCGGAGAAAGCGGCACGGGTAAGGAATTGGTGGCGCGCGCGATTCACGAGAACAGCGCCCGGGCGCAAGCCCCGTTCATCACCATTAATTGTGGGGCCTTCCCAGAATCGCTGCTGGAATCGGAGCTGTTCGGATACATGAAGGGCGCCTTTACCGGCGCCAACGATAATCGGCACGGATTGTTCCAGGCGGCCAACGGCGGAACACTGTTCATGGACGAAATCGGCAATATGAGTTTGACCATGCAAGTGCGGCTCTATCGCGTTTTGCAGGAAGGTAAAGTGCGGCCCATCGGCAGCACCGAAGAGAGCGATGTGGACGTGCGCATCATTGCCGCCACCAATAAAGATTTTGAAAAGGAGATCGCCGCGGGTCGGTTCCGCGAAGACCTTTATTACCGTCTGAGCGTGATTCCAATTCAATTGCCTTCGCTGCGGGAGCGCAAGGAAGATATTCCGCTCTTGGCGCGACACTTCCTTGAAAAATTCCGCAAAATAATGGAAAAGCCCATTGAGGGCATTTCTCCAGAGGTAATGCGGAAACTGGAGGCTTACGACTGGCCTGGGAACGTTCGGGAGCTGGAAAATACCATGGAGCGCGCTGTAGCCCTGGAGACCACCGCGGAGATCACTTTGCGCGTACTGCCGGACCGCATCGCCGGATACTCGTCAGCCATTTCGAGCCAGACAGACGGCACCGCACATGTCACGTTCCCTGAGGGTGGCGTGGATTTTGAAAAGGAGGTTGCCGGAGCGGAACGACGCTACCTGGTCGCTGCTTTGGAGGCCGCAGGAGGCATCCGCACCGAGGCTGCGGGCCTTCTAAACATTAGTTACCGATCCTTCCGGCACTATGCGAAGAAGCACAATTTGTAAGTCGTGTGGTCTTAGTAGCTGTTGGGCCACATCGCTGTGTCGTATAAAACTTTAAGGTGGGATTCCAAGGTCAATGCGGAAATGCCAAGGAATCTGGGCATTCTGACGTTTCTTGACGACCGTTTTGGTCAATCCAACGTGACAAAAATGGGCACAATGGGGGTTCCGAGTCTCAAGGGAGAAGTCTTCATTTCCTAGTTCATCTCTAAGTATCTAAATAGAGAGGTCTTATGAAAGCTCTAGCGGGTGACACTTTGATTTTCAGACTGGCACGCATCTTGCCCTAGTGTAGGTGTGTTCTGGCACTATAAACTCTCAACCATCTCTCAAGGAGATACAACAGTTATGAAGAAGCAAAAGGGTTTTTCTCTTATCGAGTTGCTGATCGTCGTGGCGATCATTTTGATCATCGCGGCCATCGCAATCCCGAACTTACTGCGCTCGAAAATGGCCGCTAACGAGTCTTCAGCGGTCGGCTCGATACGCACCATCAACACTGCTCAAGTTACGTATGCTACCGCGTATCCGAACAACGGCTATGCTACGACACTCGGGCAGCTCGGTGGCGCGGCGGTAGCGTGCGCCGGTGCAGCTTTCGCGGCTCCCGCGAATGCTTGCTTGATCGACAACGTGTTGGCGACTGCTACGACCGTACCGCTCGCGAAGAGCGGCTACGTGTTTAACCTGGCGATCAATCCGACGGCTGGCACGACCTACCTGGTGCAGGCCGCTCCAGCAACCCCGGGCACTACCGGTCAGCGTTTCTTCTTCAGCGACCAGACTGGCGTCATCCGTTATGGCTTGAACAGCCAGCCAGACAATACCAGCTCTCCTCTGTAATTCGAGAGGGAGCAAGCGTTCAAAGAGAGAGGTCGAGAGACCTCTCTTTTTTTGCTTTTGTGTGAATCAGGAACGCGGTTCCGCATTGCTGCTGGCCAGCCTCCCCGTACAGGTCAATCTCAGACAGTTTTTGTCACTTTCCGAACGACACAAAAAGGCATTTAGGGCACCCGAGGCTAATGGCACACGGATCCCGACTTTGGCCCCTTCGTTACACCTATAAAATTCAATGGTTTAGCAAATGCATCAGTTTTAGTAGTACTAGACGAATTGGCATCCGGCTTGCCCTAATGGAAGTGTGCTTTGGCACGAGTGAATAAACTCTCAGGCTCCGAAGGAGATACAACAGTTATGAAGAAGCAAAAGGGTTTCTCTCTTATCGAGTTGCTGATCGTCGTGGCGATCATTTTGATCATCGCGGCCATCGCAATCCCGAACTTGCTGCGCTCGAAAATGGCCGCTAACGAGTCTTCAGCGGTCGGCTCGCTGCGCTCCATCAACACTGCTCAAGTTACGTATGCTACCGCGTATCCGACCAACGGCTATGCTACGACACTCGGGCAGCTCGGTGGCGCGGCGGTAGCGTGCGCCGGTGCAGCTTTCGCGGCTCCCGCGAATGCTTGCTTGATCGACGACGTGTTGGCGACTGCTACGACCGTACCGCTCGCGAAGAGCGGCTACGTGTTTAATCTGGCGATCAATCCGACGGCTGGCACGACCTACTTGGTACAGGCCGCTCCAGCAACCCCGGGCACTACCGGTCAGCGTTTCTTCTTCACCGACCAGACGGGTGTCATCCGTTATGGTTTGAACAGTCAGCCGGACAATACCAGCTCTCCGCTGTAATTAGAAACGGGCGGCGAATGTTGCGAAACGGGGGAAGTCGCAGGACTTCCCCCGTTTGTTTGCCCGAAGAGATGTGAACACAGGAAGTTCTACGTCAGGTCCTGCTGTCATTCGATTCGGTGCGTAAGTAATGAGGAGTTCCGCAATGAAGCGGCAAAAAGGATTCTCGTTAATTGAGTTGCTAATCGTGGTGGCGATCATACTAATCATCGCGTCCATCGCTATCCCAAATTTCATGCGTTCCAGGATGGCCGCTAACGAAGCTTCAGCGGTCAGCTCGCTGCGCTCGATCAACACCGGCGAGATCGCCTATGCATCTGCCTATTCCAGCGTAGGCTATTCCGTGGCGTTGAGTGATCTTGGCGGAAGTGCGGCCACCTGCGCCGTTGCGACTGGCGCTTCGTCAACCGGCGCTTGTTTGATAGACAACGTTTTGGCGCTGGCTAGTTCTCAACCTACGGCCAAGAACGGCTACTATTTCATATACGCTCCTGGCGCATCGGTCGGCACGACGTACACCGTCCAGGGCCCCCCAGCAACATCTGGCGTTACCGGTACCCGCTATTTTTTCACCGATCAAACAAATGTGATTCGCTACGGTTTGAACAGCCAGCCGGACATCACCAGTTCTCCGCTGTAATAACCTAGAGAAACAGGGTTAGGAATAAGACCGGGCGGTCAATCGATCGCCCGGTTTTCTTCGTGGCGGTCTCAAGTGGCCGCCACTAGCGAAGTGTTGTTGTCGCTCTAGATGGTATGCGTTCGAGACGCCGCAAAGCCTGCCGGGCTTCAGCATTCGCGGGGTCCGTAGAGAGGCCGGCCTGGTATTCCCGCCGTGCCTCTTCTTTTTTGCCTGCATCCTCCAGGATTTTTCCGAGTTGAAAATGCGATTGGCTATCGTATGGATGTTCTGATACCAGCCTACGCAAAACTCCCTCGGCTTCAGAATTTTTCCCCAAACGTAGATAAAGTTCCGCCAGATCTCGAAGCGTGTTAAAGGAACCTTCCAACTGCAGTGATCGTTTCAGTTCGCTTTCGGCCAAATCGAGTTGCCCGTTTTGGGCCAATGCTTCGCCGTAGTATCTGCTGGCAGCCGCGCTCAAAGGTGACAGAGTAACGGCGCGTCCGAGTTCTACTAGCGCTTCGGGAACATGACCCGTTTTCTGCAGCAATATTCCGTAGTTATAGTGGGGCGAACCATACAGAGGTTTTTGGTTAATGGCGCGCTTTAGCATGTCTTCCGCTTCCGCGTAGCGGCCCTGTTGTGTATACAGCTCACCCAATGCGTTCATGGTGACCACATTATCGGGCTTCCCGGCCAACGCCGCGCGCCATTCCTGCTCAGCCCGGGCGAGATCTCCGTTTTCGAAATAGAAACCTGCGAGGTTGCTACGAATGATGGCGGCATCGGGGTCGGTTTGCAGCGTGCGAGAGTACAAGGTCAGGTCGTCGCGCCAGATGCGATTACGGCGGACGACACTGGAAACGGACAGCAGCGCGATGACCACGGCTGCCGCTACGAGCTGTTTGCGTGGCCATGTAGCTGATGCTGCAGATGAGGAACCGCCGCGATCCCACATCCGCATGGCGTACCATGCGACAAGCCAGCAGAACCCTACCGAGGGCAAATATAAATAACGCTCAGTAAATACGTTGGTAGCCATCCAGCGTGCGTTAAGCACTGGGGCGATGGTAATTCCCATCCATAAAATGCAGAATGCAGCGGCGGGTACGCGTTTAGCGAGATATACGATGAGTGCTAATGCAATTAGAACCACCAGGATGCCCAGCACGACAGGCATTTCCAATGGCGAAAGGCTGGGGTGGAAAACGTGGAAAGCCGACAAGGGCGCGGGCCAGAAGAGATATTTAGTGTATCCGGCGAGTAGCGCGAAACCCGAATAAATAGCTTGTGGCCAGGTGACCTTGGCATGCTGCAAGACCGGAGCTAATTTCCCGAATAGCATGATGCGCAGCAGCAAGTACGCTGCAGCCACGGCGCAAAGAGGAGCGTACCTCATCATTTTGGCGGCTGAGGACGCGCTGCGGTTGCCTGAGCGAACGAAGTGTTCGAACGCAATCGCTAACGGCGCAAACATCAGGGCCGGTTCCTTGCAAAGGACTGCGAGCGCGAACGACGCGACGGTTGCCAGGTGAAATTTCCAGGAATTTGTGTCTAGCCGCATGAACAACCAAAATGTCAGCAGGACAAAGAAGGTTACTTCCAGTTCCGGAACGGCCGCAATCCAGTCCACCACCTCGGTGTGGATAGGGTGAATCGCAAAAAGCGCGGCGGCAAGCCAGGCCACCCGTCGATCCTGAAACAGCCGACGCCCTGCGGCAAAAACCAAAACCACGACAGCCGCATTTAACGTGGCATTAAACAAATGGAAGCCGAAAGGAATGTCCTTGAAAAGCTGCCAGAGAGCCAGGAAGGTAAAGGTCATCAACGGACGGTAATAATTGGTGGTTCCCGCCGCGCCCACGAAGGACCACACTGTGGTGCTGAAAATCTGCGGCAGGTAATGCCAACTTTTTACGTATGGGTTTTGTAGGATTTGTTGTTCGTCGTCGTACACGAAACCGTTGAAGAGGGAATTTCCGTAGCAAAGTACGGCGAGCAGAATGAGTAGGCCGATCAGAGCCTGGTCGGAAAGTTGAATGGAGCGCCAGCGCGAATGGGCTCTGGTGACCGCAGGCGGTGCACCTGGAGGCCCGGAAGCGCTAATCATCTCCGGTGGATCGGCGACGGTCGTCATTTTGCAGGTACAGACATGGCATTCATCTTTAGGCGAGTCTGTTTCAACGATTTTAGTCCAGTCAATCATCACGCGCCTACCTGATTACGACGATTATCAGGTGGCCAGTTCCATAATTGAACTGCGCCGATATTGTCAGGGCGAAAGGACGCTCCTGTTGTAGTTCGCTATACTAGATGAATGCATGGCAGCAAGTTTTGGACGCGCATCGCGAGCCTTTGCACGACGGCTCTAAACATAACGGTCGTGGCTTGCGTTGTGGGCGGCACGATTTTGGCCGCGGCCGCGGCAGAGAAATCCCCCAACATGGAGCCGATTCGCCGCATGGAGCATCGTTACCGGGCTGCCAAGACGTTGCAGGCGACTTTTCTGGAGCGCTACACCGAGAACGAGCGGACCGTGCGCGTAGAGTCGGGCGTGGCATATTTTCGGCGGCCCGGCAAAATGCGTTGGGAATATGCGGCTCCAGAAAATAATTTATTTCTGATTGACGGCAAGATGGCCTGGTTTTACGTGCCCGCAGACCATACCGTCACGCGCGTGCCCGCCAAACAAAGCACGGATTGGCGGACTCCATTGGCGCTGCTGGCCGGCGAAACGAAGGTATCGCGCGTGTGTGCGCGAGTTACGCTGGCGCCTGAGCAGCCGCCGGAAAAGGTTGGCGACGCTGTTTTTAGCTGCACTCTGCGAGGATCCGTGGAGAGTAAGACTCGAACCGCGGCGGAAAACGTCAACCCCGTAGCCCGTTCTGCAGAAGCTTCAAAATTAACGAATCTTACGCCGCGGCAAAATAGTGAGCAAGGCGAGCAAGAAGACGCCGTGCTACTCGAAATCGGCCGCGAATCTGGCGAGCTGGTGCGAATTGTAGTGCGCAACAAAGGTGGAGTCGGAATTGAATTTCATTTCGCCCACTGGCTGGATGATCCTCCGATCGCCGAAGCGTTATTTCATTTTCAGCCGCCCAAGGGAGTGGCCATCGTTAACGCAGAATTGCCTTCCGGAACGTCCAACTCGCAGTAGCATGGGGGCGTCCGCCTGAGGCCTTGGAGTACCCGTTTCTGGGAAGGAACGGCAACCATCCCGGTTGTCCGCGCAGACATCTTACTTGGGGTAAACTGAGGGTATATGGGGGAATTTGTTTGTCGCGTCGCGGATGCTAACGGCCGGGTGTTTTCGCAAGTCGAGGCCGCCGGCACCCTGGATGAAGCTCGCCAGAAACTGGTGGACCGGGGTTTTTATGTTTACTCCGTAGAGACCCGCGGAAGTGTGCTCGGCCTGCTGAGTCGCCGCAAGCAAAAGCAAATCGGCGGCTCAGACTTCCTCATTCTGAATCAACAGTTCAACACCCTGATTAAAGCTGGTATCCCAATTCTGCGGGCGCTGGATTTGCTCGCCACGCGCGCGACCACGCCGAAACTCAGGCCGATGATTACGCAGATACGCGACCGCGTGCGTGAAGGCAAGTCGTTATCCGAGGCGGTAGACGAGGCGGGAGTTTTTTCCAAAGTTTATTCCACGGCAATTTTGGCAGGCGAGAAGAGCGGAAACCTTTCCGGCGTCCTAGATTTTTACATCGCCTATCAGAAGGTAAGCACTGGCGTCCGAAAGAAAATCCTGGCGTCGCTGGTGTACCCGGTGCTGTTGGTGGTGGTTGCCACCATCATCGTGACCTACCTGGTCACCGCGGTGGTTCCGAAATTTGCGGTTCTATATAGAGATTTGGGCGTGGAACTGCCGACGTCAACAAAACTTTTGATGGCCCTGACGGTGGACTATCGTTTCGTAGTTTTGGGAGTGGTAGGCCTCGTCGGCCTCGTGGCGTTCGGGGTCTTTTTATGGTCGCGAAGCGAAGAAGGGGGCGCCACCTTTGACCGCCTGAAATTCAAGCTGCCGGTGATCGGCGATACTTTATTGAAGTTTCAGGTCGCGCAATTCTCGAGGACGCTTGCTACGTTGCTGACCGGCGGCACAACTTTGGTGACCGCGCTGCAAACCGCTTCAGATTCACTGAGCAGCAAGCTATTGCGCGTCACCATTCTGCGGTCCACACAAAGAGTCCGCGAAGGTGAATCGCTGCACGGCTCGCTGGCTTCCACCGGTGTGATGCCAGAAATGGCGCTGGATATGGTGGAAGTTGGAGAAAGTAGCGGCGCGCTTGGCCCCATGTTGACCAGCATAGCGGAGTTTTACGAGGAAGAAGTAAGCCTGCGTCTCGGCGCACTGGTGTCCATTATCGAGCCCGTTATGCTTATATTCATGGGGATTTTAGTGGCATTCATACTCATTTCACTTTACCTGCCTATATTCTCACTTTCAGTTTCAGGCGGAGCTAGGTAATGGCGACTACAGATTACACACACGTAGCAGCAGCGCTAACCGGCACGGCGGAAGAACAACACGAGCGGGAATTCGCCAGCAAACTTGCACAGCGGTACCGTTGCAGCTTTGTTGATCTTCGCGAGCAACGCATCGACCCGGAGCTTTTCCGGACTATTCCGGCGGACTTAATGTTCCGCTATAACTTCGTGCCGCTGGAAGTTCACAACAATTTGCTGTCCATCGCGGTAGCCGATCCCAGCCAGGTTTTGCTCAGCGACGAGCTTCCCTTGCTTCTCGGGAAAAAACTCGCGATTAAGGTTGCCACCGCTCACCAGATCAGCGACCTGTTGAAACGCACCGAACAGTCGCAGCGCGTTCTGGAACAAGCGACTGAAGCGTTCACGCTTCAGGTTTCAAAAGAAGAAGGGGAGAGCGACGAAACCATTTCAGGTGACCGGCTCACCCGCGACACTGCGGTTAGCCCGGTAGTCCGATTGGTCGAGACGGTTATTTTCACCGCCCTGGAACGCAGAGCGAGCGACATTCATATTGAAGCGCGCGATTCGGAAGTCGCCGTGAAGTACCGCATTGACGGCGTTTTACAGCACGCCATGCAGCCCATCGCCAAAGAGTGGCACTCCACGGTAATTTCGCGCATCAAGGTTTTAAGCGATCTGGACATTGCCGAACGCCGCGTCCCACAGGACGGCCGTTTCCGCGTCAAGTACAAAGGACGCTACATCGATTTGCGCGTTTCCATTATGCCTGCGAGCCACGGTGAAGATGCCGTGCTTCGTGTGCTCGACAAAGAAACGCTCTCAGAAAAATTCCAGAGTTTGAGCCTGGACGTTGTGGGCTTTTCCGCGGAAGAGATGCGCCGCTTCCGCCGGTATATTCGCGAGCCATACGGCATGGTGTTGGTCACCGGTCCGACCGGTTCCGGAAAAACCACCACGCTGTACGCGGCCATCAATGAAATCAAGTCCGACGAAGACAAGATCATCACCATCGAAGATCCCGTCGAGTACCAACTCCGCGGCATCACCCAGATTCCCGTCAACGAGAAAAAAGGTCTGACCTTCGCTCGCGGCTTGCGTTCGATTTTGCGCCACGACCCGGACAAAATCATGGTCGGCGAAATCCGCGACCAGGAAACCGCCCAAATCGCCATTCAATCGGCCTTGACTGGCCACTTGGTATTCACCACCGTGCACGCCAACAACGTTACCGACGTCATTGGCCGCTTCATCAACATGGGCGTCGAGCCTTACAACTTTGTGTCCGCACTCAATTGCATTATGGCGCAGCGACTGGTGCGCATCATTTGTATGAATTGCAGGCGACCGAAACAGTATTCGTCGACCGAATTAAAAGAAGCGGGGCTCGATCCGTCGGCGTGGAACGGGGTGACGCTCATGGAAGGCGCAGGATGCCTGGAATGTTCGGGTACCGGTTATCACGGGCGCACCGCCATCTGCGAACTGCTTGATCTGACCGACCGCATCCGTGAAATGATTGTAGACCGCAGGCCCACTTCCGAAATCAAACGTATCGCCCGCGACGAGGGCATGATCACGCTGCGCGAAAGCGGTCTCGCGAAAATTCGCGATGGAATTACCAGCGTGAAAGAAATTAACAAGGTGACATTCGTTGAATAGCGCAACTGCATTTCGCCAGGGAATTTACAAAAGCGAACTGGTGCGCCGGGTCACTCGCTGGCTGGATGCCACGCCTCATCCTCCGCTGGCGATGGAGATAACTCCGGAGCGTGTGGCCGTGGCGCGCTTTGGCAGGACCGGAGCGCTGGACGGATACGCCGTCGAGACTTTACCGCAGGGCGCGATCGTGCCCTCGGCAGTGGAATCCAATATTGGAAATGCCGCAGCGGTCAAACTGGCGGTAAGCAACGCCTGCACCAGGCTGAAAGCCAAGGATGAAGATGCCGCGCTGATCCTTCCGGATCCGGTGATCAGAGTTTTCGTCCAGCACTTTGACGAATTTCCGCGCTCGTCTCAAGAAGCGGAGCCGATGTTGCGCTGGAAACTCAAGAAGAGCGTCCCCTTCGAAGTGGATGAAACGCTGATTTCTTTTATGCGTCAATCTCCGCGCGAAGATGGCGTGGACATTGTTACGGCGCTGGCGCGGCTGCGCATCGTTCGTGAATATGAAGCGTTGGCGGAAGCGGTGGAGTTGCGTCCGGGCGTGGTGTTGAGTTCCTCACTCGCGGCGATCACCTTGCTGGACGATCAGAGGCCCACGCTGCTGGCTCGCGTTTCGGGAAATTCCTTGACCACTGTAATCGTTCGCGAAGGCGTCCTATGCGGTTACCGCTGCACGGAATTGCCCGCGCAGGGCCTGGAGCTCACACCGCAAATGCTGCTGGAGGAAATTTATCCGGTCGCGGCCTACTACCAGGACACCTGGCGGGAAGGGGTGCAGGCTGTGAGCCTCACGGGACTGGGCTCCCGGTTGCCGGAATTTGTGCTGCCCTTCCAGGAAGAATTTCAGTGCGAAATCAGTTCCTTGCTGCATTCCGCGGTGGCTGGCGGGAGGGTGCACGACGATGTTCGGCCGCTTGTAGAGCGGGAACTGGAAGGTTTGGTCGGCTGGACCATGTACCGCGGCTAAATCGGCAATACAGTGAAATGAAAAATAGTTTGGAGTTTTTTTAACACATGAAAGTTCGGCTCAATCTAGCAACCAAAGCGCAACAAACGCATCGGCGTTTCATGGTGGTAGCGGGTCTGGTGGCCGCCGTTGCGGGCATTATATTTCTCGCTTTGGGTTGGCACGTGTACTCGGTACGAAATGTGGATGCCCGCCTCCGTGCCCAATCGGAAGTCACCAACCGTAAAATCGAAGAATTACAGGCCGAACGCGCCGACCTGGAGCGTTTTTTTGCGCAACCGGAAAATGCCAGGTTGCATGATCGGGCGGCGTTCCTCAACTCCCTGATCGACGGGCGGAGCTTCAACTGGACGCAAATGTTTATGGACCTGGAGCGCATACTTCCCGGGGGCGTGCGTGTGGTAAGCATTGAGCCACGACAAGCCAAGGGGCACGTCGAGGTAAGATTGACCGTGGGCGCTTCCAGCGACGATGCCAAATTGAAATTTCTTCGTGCTCTGGAAGAGTCGCATCAATTCAGTGAAATCCAGCTGGACAGCGAACTGCCAGCTAAGACGGGCAACCAGCGAGTTGTGGAGTTGACCGCGGTTTATTCGAGGAGCTGATGAAACGCGACGCTAAATTACAAAAGCGCCTGGTGATCGGGGCGCTGGCGCTGCTGGTTCTCGCCGATGTGGGGCTCGGGGCGTACAGCTGGCAACTGAGTTCCGCGCCACACACTCCGCGGCAGGAATTGATTCTGCAGAATAAGCAATTGGAAGTATTGCGCGCCGATATCAAGCGCGGCGAATCCATCCGCCAGCTGACTCCTGCGATCCAGAGAGATTGCGACCGCTTCGAGCAATCCTTGCTGCCGGTCAGCAACGGCTATTCGTCGGTATCCGCGGAACTGGACACCATTGCAAAAAAAGCCGGCGCGCAAATCGAGGGACGCGGTTTTAAACAAAAGGAAATTCCCAAGCGCGGTCTGGAGGAAGTCAATATCGATCTTATCCTGAACGGCGAATATACCGCGGTGGTGCGATTTCTGAATGGATTGCAACGCTCGAAAAATTTGTACGAGGTCGATGGGCTGGCGCTCGCGAGCGATACTACTCAAAATCAGGGTGCTAACGGGCCGATCAAAGTAACCGTACACATGAAGACGTATTTTCGAGTCACCGCATGAGCCAAAAGAACCAAATCATCTTGCTGGCCACGCTGGTGCTGATCATGGCGGTGGTCTGGTATTTCAATCACACTACCTCCGCGGTGGCCCCCGGGAACGTGCCGGCGTTCCAGAGTTACCAGTTACTGGCGGTGGAGAATCCCCAATTGCATCGCGACAAGATGGACGCTGCTCAGAAAACCGAGTATCACAGCCTGGGCCGCAATCCCTTCAGCGAAGTTGCGCCTTCTCCCGAGAAGAAGGCGAAGATCGTCGAGACGCACCAGGCTTATGGGCCGGTACCGCCGCCTCCGCCGGAACCTCCCAAGCTACCGCCCAACATGAAATTTTTTGGATACGGCACGATTCCCAACGGAACTTTGCGCCGCGCATTTTTGTCCGATGGCGATGAAGTTTTTATTGTTGGCGAAGGCGACACCTTCTTGGGGCGCTTCCGTATCGTGAAAATAAGTAATGCCAACCTTGAATTCGAGGAGATCGCTACCGGTCTTCACAATACGGTAACGATGCAGGAAGAGGCGGCGCCGCCAGCCTGATGAAACGTTTCTTCAAGCCACAAAATTTCACCACGCGCCACGCGCCCCGTTGCGAGGACGGTTACGCGCTGATGATGGTGGTGTTTTTCACCGCCCTGATGCTCGTGGCTGTGATGGTGGCGGCCCCGCGCATCCTGCAGGAAGGTAAACGCGAAAAAGAAAAGGAAATGATCTGGCGCGGGGGTCAATATGTCCGCGGCGTGAAATTGTATTACCGCAAGATGGGACGCTTTCCGACGTCTGTCGAGGATCTCACCAAGCCAAAGACCGGCACGCTGCGTTTCATGCGGCAAGCCTACAAAGATCCGATGAACGGCGAGGATGGTTCCTGGCGGCTGATCTATGTGGGTCCGGCAGGACAGCTGATTGGGAGTTTGAAGCCCCCGCAAACTTTGCAACTGCCGACCGGCGGGCCCGGGCTAGGCACTGCTGCTTCGGCATTGGCCAACAATAGCGCGGGGCAGCAAGGTGGGTCTTCCGCGTTTGGCTCGTCTTCGGGTTCTTCGGCCTTTGGGTCATCTTCGGGTTTTGGTTCCTTTGGGTCGGCGGCTGCGAATAGTGGAACTGGTGGCGCGTCCGCTGCAGCTGGCGCGGCATCGCCTACGGGAGGCGGTGGGGGCCCCGCTCAGTCTGGGGGACAACAGAACCCTGATCAGGCAAGTGGCCAGCAAAATGGCCAACCAAATTCCCAGTCAAATGCTCAAGGTGGCGCACCAAGTGGTGGTCAACCTGGGCAGCCTGGACAGAGCGGAGCTGCAACATCGGCTGACGGGTCGCAAGCCACGTCGACCGACGGCTCGGGTGCGGCGGGCGATGCCATGTCCACGCCGCAAGGGATAACTCCGACGGGAACCTCTACAATTATCGGCGGAAATATTATTGGAGTGGGGAGCAAGGTTTCGGCGCCCTCGGTCATCATCTACGAGAAGGCTAAGAATTATCACCTGTTTGAATTTATTTGGGATCCTTCAAAAGACACCACCATCGCGGGGCAAGCGCCGCTACAAACAGGGACCGGTTTAGGTCAAAACATCGGCACGAATCCGAGTTCGTTTGGGCAGCCTGGCGCTACAAATCCAAATCCGGGACAGCCGGGTACAGCCGCTCCGGGCACGGCTTCACCCGGTCCGCCGCTGGATTCCGCGCCCGGGCCGCCTTCGCAGCCGTAAAGATTTCTCCCAGCCGCGCTCGGGGCCTTCTGCGTACTTAATTTGGTTTTCTAAAACCACTATCTGACGATTACGTGGGGGAGTTAGCTTTGAGTGGTGCTGTTGCCGCGGGCTGCGGCAGTTTTCGCTGATCATACGTTTGCTTTACTTTTCGCACGTAGGACATGGTTTCAGGAAATGGCGGCACGCGGCCGTATTTCTGCACTCGCTCGGGCCCCGCGTTGTACGCAGCTAGAGCCAGGATCAAATCATTGTCGTAGCGATGCAGCAGTTCGCCGAGGTAGCGCGTACCGGCGTCAATATTTTCAGCCGGATCGAAAACGTTCCGCACGCCCAATCGATTTGCAGTGTCGGGAATCAGCTGCATTAGTCCGCGCGCGTTTTTGCGCGACACCGCTTTGGGATTGAAGTTGGATTCAATGGCAATCACGCTGGAGATCAGATCAGCGTCGACATGGAAACGCGTGGCGGCGGACTGAATGAAGTCGCCGAATTGGGTATTCTGTGCCAACGCCCCGGGCTTAACCGGCACGATAATCGGAGTAAATATTTCTTCGGGCTCGATGGCCACTACTTCCGCGCTGGGAATTTCCACGAAGCCACCATTCATCTGCAGGCGATATTTGTCGCCCAGTAATTGATAGCCTGTCACAGTCAGGCGCTGGCCGCTGCGCAGCACTACGTATTCGGCACGCAGTGCTGGAGCCACCAGCAAAGTCAGCGTCAAAATCACCAGAACGGTGAGCTTGCGATTCAAGCGCATGAGGGCGCCTCTCGCAAAGCAAAAAGTTCGATGGCTGCGGCGACGCCGTCGTTGTCATTGCTGCGCGTCTCGTGCCAGCCAAAAGTTTTTAATTCCGCGACGCAATTTTCCATCACCACCGGAATGCCCGCGAAATTCAACATCTCCAGGTCGTTGTGATTGTCGCCGATAGCCAGGACGTCTTCGCGGTCGATGCCGCGCAGGGCGGCCCATTCCGCGAGGGAAGAGCCCTTGGAGCACGACGGATTGATGACATCGATCATCGCAAAATCTTTTTTGGCGTAAATGGTCACCGCCAAAGCGAATTCCCTCGCGAAAGGCGCGGCACGCAATGCCGCTTCAATTTCGCGAACTGGCGCAATATTACCCGAAAACATCACCTGGATGGGATCTTCCGTCAGGCAAGTCTCGAGTGGCTTGGCGAGGGCGATGAATTCGCGATTACGCGAATAATACCCGGCGCGCAGCGAATCGTCAGGATTGAGCGATTCGAGCATCACCTGTTCGGAGTTGGGCCGATCGAAAACCACGGCGGCCGCTTCGCGCCATGGCTTGCTGATTTCCAAAGTTTTTTTGGCCACCGCGCGAGGCAGCAAATGACGAACGTGCGTCCGGCCTTCCTTTGAGCGGATCAGCGCGCCATTGTTTACGATCATGGTCAGCGGCGAATCGATTTTTTGCGCAACGGGAAGAGCAAAGTCATAGCGACGGCCGGTGACCAGGGCAACTTCAATGCCACGTTTGGTGGCGTGCGCGATGGCCGCGCGATTGGCTTCGGAAATCTGCCAGCGGCTGTCCAGCAGGGTACCGTCAATATCAAGGGCGATAAGGCGCACCGGCATGGCTCAATTATATCGCGATTTCGTGCTTTTTCTGTGGCGTTGCGAGCCGCGTTGGCTTAAACGGCAGCCAGTTTAGCATGTGCTAAAATTTTTAACTTCAACGATCTGCGTGAACATGCAAAATATAAAAATGTCGACTAAGCGACTTTATTACGATGATGCGATTACGCGGGAATTTACCGCGGAAGTCTTGAACTGCGAGCCGGCAAGCGCGGCTGCGTCAGAAACTGCAGCCGCTCCGTTACGAAGCCCCGCTGCGTTAGGAGTTGCTGCTGGGTTAAGAGGCGCCGGTCAGTCGGAACCTCTGGGCAACGCGTTGTGGCACGTGAAACTTGATCGCACCGCGTTTTATCCCACTTCCGGCGGCCAGCCACACGATACCGGGCGGCTGGGAGATGCGCGCGTGGTGGATGTGCTCGACGAAGAAGACGATGAAGTAATTCACATTGTGGACAAGCCCATCGCAATTGGTGCGGTGAAGGGAATTATTGACTGGGACCGGCGCTTCGATCACATGCAGCAGCATACCGGGCAGCACGTCTTGTCGGCGGTGTTTCATTCCCGGTTTGCTCTCACCACAGTATCTTTCCACTTGGGCTCGGACGGTTGCACCATCGATGTGCGGGGAAGGGAACCCACGCAAGAAATTCTGGATAGTGCGATGACCGCTGCAAATGAGGTGGTGTATGCGGACCGCGCGGTGAACGTGAAGTACGGATCAGCGGAGGAGTTGGCTGCCGCCGGCGTGCGCAAAACGGTGGAGCGCGGTGGCACGCTGCGCGCCATCGAAATTGAATCGTTGGAGCTGCAGCCGTGCGGGGGCACACATGTTCAGCGCACCGGTCAGATCGGGATGATTTTCGTATGTGGCGTTTCGCGGATCAGGCAGGATTGGCGCGTGGAATTCGCGTGTGGGCGGCGGGCGGAGCGGCTGGCGCGAGAAGATTTTGCGACGTTACGCGCGGTGGCGCAGCGGCTCAATTGTTCGCCGCAAGAAGCTGTAGCCGCAGCAGAGCGCGTGGTCGCTGAGCGCGAAGCTCATTTCAAAAACGCACGCGCCAGCGTCCAGAAACTTGCGGAGATGGATGCTCGCGCATACATGCAGGAAGTGCAAGTTGGCACGGACGGCCTGCGGGTGGTCGCAAAACTATTTGCGGGTGAGCCGCCTGAGTATGTGCAATCCTTTGCGCGCGAAGTGGCCCAGGCAGAAAACACCGTGGCGTTACTTGTTCAGATCGAGAGCGGGCAGATTTTCTTCTCGCAACATCCCAGCGCCAAGAAAGACATGAACGCTTTACTGGCCGAAGCGCTGAAGCATGTACCGGGGAAGGGCGGTGGATCGCGCGATTCGGCGCGAGGCCGGCTCGCAGAGCCACAGAATGCCTTAGAATTTCTGGTAACCTCTACCGCCCTGTTGAGACCAAACCTTAGTTCCTGAAACGTTTACTGCTGCCACTTTGATTTGGCGAATCAACGTTATGATGTGAGGCGCATTAGCACGTTCGTGATGTGAAACAAAACTGCTCTGCGCGGGAGTGTTCAACGCGGGGATGTGTGGGTGGAGATTTGTCATGGTGGAAGCGGCAAAGAGTCTATTTTTAATTCTTAGCGCGTTATTTCCCATTGTTGATCCGCTGGGGGGCAGCCCGGTTTTTCTGTCCATGACACGGGATTACTCGCCGGCTATTCGCAAAGAATTGTCCTGGCGAATTGCGATGAATAGTTTTTTTCTGTTGGTGGGGTCGTATTTTATCGGGACATACATTTTGCGTTTTTTTGGAATTTCGATTCCGGTGGTGCAAGTCGGCGGCGGGCTCATCGTGGTATCCAATGGCTGGTCGTTGCTGCAGCGGGGCAACTACGGCCAGAAAGAAGTGGCGCAGAATGTTGTGCCGCAGGATCCTTACCGCGACGCTTTTTATCCGTTGACGCTGCCGCTGACGGTGGGACCGGGCTCCATATCGGTGGCCATCACGCTGGGCGCGAATGCTCCGTATCATCAGGGGTTCCATTTGGTGAGCATGTTCACGGCGTTTGTCGGCTGCGTCCTCCTGGCTGCGAGCATTTATCTTTGTTACAGCTTTGCCGATCGCTTGGGCCGTGTGCTGGGCACAACGGGCATGACGGTGATCTTGCAGTTGACGTCGTTCTTGCTGGTGTGTATCGGTGTGAAGATCGTTTGGAACGGGGCTAGCGCGCTTTTGGCGACGCTGCCTGCCATCGCCCATTGACTTAATGGCGGAGGGCCTAAACAGAGGGCTTAAAAGCCCAGGGCCAATAAGGCTATCGTCGCGGCTGAAGCCGCGACCTACAAAGTCGCGACCCACAAAGCCGCGACCTACGCAAATACGCGGCGCGGATTTACCGCGCTTCGCTATAAGTACTGAATACAGAACTTACAGTGACGTGAGGACGACCTTAGGGTGATTACCTTATCGACGGAGGAGGCCAACCGACTTGACACTTGTGCAGCACCCACCCGCCCGCTGTGCCAGGAGGAAAACGTGATTCGACATCTGAAATATGCCGCTACAACGATCCTAGCCTTGTTGATGTTGGCAAGTGTTGCCGCCGCTCAAAGCGATTACGGAGGTTCCCGGAAAGCTCGCGAGCACGGATATCAACATGGCTACCGGGACGGACTGCGCCAGGGGCGCGCGGACTTGAAAGCCAACGTGAAGTACAACGTGGACAGCCAGGATTATCGGAACGCGGACCTGGGTTATGAAGAATACATGGGGTCCCGCGAGGATTTTCAGCAAGGGTATCGCGAAGGCTACCAGGCCGGATACGACGACGGGTATAACGACAAGCCGGTGCGGGTCGAAGTCTACGGCGTAACTCGGAATGGCTATGACCCTGATCGTGTGCCGCGGCGAGATGAGGATGCGGATGCGTACGCGAAGTGGGCGTATACCGACGTGGCGACGGATATTGGTTATCGCGATGGGTTGAGCGCCGGGCAGAACGATTTACGCGATCACAAAGAATACCGGCCGGAAAAACACGATTCGTACAAAGACGCTGACCACGGATACCGGAAGGACTACGGAAATAAAGACCTGTACAAGGAACAGTACCGCAAGGGATACATGCGCGGCTACGAGGACGCGTTTCATAGCCAAGGACGGTGAACTTACGCCGGGCTGATACCGTTCCTTTACGGTAAGGTGGAGCTTTGCGGCGACGGTGGGACGCGCGTCATCGCGGCTCAGGCAACGTAATGCACGGTTGGTAGGGTAGCCTACATTCGATATTAATGGACAGTTAGTAACACAAATGTTATACCAAAAAGTGGAGAGCGTCCCTCCACCAATGTGTATCAAAGTTCTGCTAGCTGATGACACCGCGGTAATGCGTAAAGCGATCCGCACCTTGCTTGGCGACGAGCCTGAAATCGAATTGGTGGCCGAGGCCGAGAATTTCGGCGAGAGCCTGAGCATGACTCGCAGGTTCAAACCTCACGTTGTCATCCTGGATTTGCACATGCCGGATAGTTCACACCTGACACCGATGAACGTCAGCGAGGGGTTGCGAGCTTACAAGGCTGCTGTGCTGGCCATATCCGTTTGGAACGATGAGGACACTCGATCCTTGGCAGAAAGTTATGGAGCGTCGGCGCTGCTGGATAAAATGCGGCTCGGTCAGGAACTGATTCCCGCCGTCATGAAGCTCGGGTCCGGAAGCGGACGTCGACGCCGAGGCACGCAAGCCTTCCACAATTGATGTCTAAAGTTTTGAGTTCAGAACTAATCTTGTAGCGTAAACTTCACGAACATTATTGGAGGAGCGAATGTCGCTTGCGGATAGCCATGCGAAGGGCAATTACACCGTAGGGGTTAAGATGTCGATCCTTGGCGCGAACGTTGTTAATGCGGCCAAGGAAGACTTGGGAACAATCGAGGATGTGATCATCGACACGCGGACCAGCGTGGTAGCCTACGCGATTTTGTCTTTCGGCGGGTTTCTGGGAATGGGAGATAAACACTTTGCCATCCCGTGGCGCGTGCTGGACTTCCATGCTGCCGACGGCTATGCGGTCTTGAAGCTTGATAAGGAGCGATTAGAAAACGCTCCTGGTTTTAAGACCGGCGAGTGGCCCGATATGGGCGACACAGAGTGGGCTGCGCGCGTTGATCGGCATTACGGTGCCACGGAGTAACGGATGATCGCACTGCTTGCAGTTGAAGGCTAGTGGGCGGAGTGGTAAAAAGAGGCTTGTGCGTGTACCGGGGGAACTGAACTCCAGAGGGTTGCCGCAGCCGACTCCCGCGGCCGAGCTTCAGGTAATGCTGGGTCGCAATCCGGCGTTCTGTTCGTGGGATGCATCGATTCGGAAGGTCAGCGAGGAAATGGCTCGCTGGCCATTTTTGTTTTCCGGTCAGGATGACCACAAACTAAAAAAGCTCCCCGCAGAACATCGATCACGGTAACGTATTACTTGCGCGAGGTTCGTTTGGCGAGCAGTCTGCGGCCTCTCGCTTTCACTTCGTCGGCGAGCTTTTTTAGCCCCTCGCGGCTTTCGTATTCGGTGAATCGGCCTGTCTTGATATCTTCCATACCTTCCCGGACGCGGCGGCGAATGCTGTCGAGCTGGTGCTTGGTGAGAGGAATGTTCATTCGACGCATGGTTACCTCAGTGCAATTGCTTCATCAGTTTTGGAAATCAGCGTGTGTCTTGCAGGATTTTCTCGGCGGTTTTTAGGCGTTGCTCGAAGCGGGCATAAATCTTCTGGTACTCGGGTTGATTCGCGAGGCTCCGATTGGCCTCGCGCAAGGCGGACCACAGAGGATTGCTGTCGCTGCGTTGACGTAGAAGTGCGACGCGCTTTACTGTCGCGGCGTAATCGGGATTGGAGCGACTCAAGGCGATGGTGTCCTGGTCGGTCCAAGGAAAATTTGCAAATTGCGAAATGCCCTGGTTGGTGACGATTCGCTCGGGGTGTGTGGCGAGCAGGTAATGGAATTCGAAGAACCTTCGGTCGATCAGGGCAAGCTGCAAGTCTCGACTCGCAGCGATGACCTCCTTTAAGTCACGACGCTGAGTGGACAGGAAATCGGCCAACTCCTGTTGCCACTGGCGCTGGGCCTGGGCATACGCTGTCCAAGCCTTATCCGCAGGATTGTCTGAGGCGCGAGATGCACCCAAACCAACGAGGGCCATTCCCAGTAGCGCGGAGCAAGCGAATGTGACCGATATGATGGCGTGGACAGGGGTGCGGCGGCGGTGCATGCGGGCCTCCATCAGAGTACCGATATTTTGTGCAATGGATTTGGTGGACGAGACCGGGGTCGAACCGGCGACCTCATCGTTGCGAACGATGCGCTCTCCCAGCTGAGCTACTCGCCCATCCCTGCCAGTTTACAAACTATTCTACAACAACCACTTACGGCATTTCCAGTGGGTCCATTGGGACCATAAGCATCACATTTTCGGTAATTCAGAAGCGATCTGCTGTTTATACGCATCTGTGAAATGCGTATATTTGCTGGTCGTCTGAAGTGAAGTGTGACCAACCCATTCTTTAATCAAGTCACCTGGAACCCGATTCTGCTGAAGCACAGAAATCCTTCCGTGACGGAACGCATGCGTTGTTCCCACGGGGATACTGAGCTCTTTGCAGAGTGGTTTTAGTACATGACGGTTGACGTTATTGTGCACAAGAGGCGTTCCGTTTCTGGTTTGGAAGACCCGGCCATTTTGACGACCATTCAGATGTTGTCTAAGCATCGTCATCATTTCCGGATGAACGCAAACATCCCGATAACCAGCATCAGTTTTCGGAGACACTTCTCGTAAACGATAAGTGCTCCTCTTGATGTGGATGATCGAGTGTTCGAAGTCCAGATCTTCGACGTGCAGACCGGCCAGCTCACCGAATCGCATCCCTGCAGCTGAGTTTTTCTCGGAGGTGAAAAGGATCCCAGGTTGTCCCTGGGATCCTTTCACATGAGTGGCGATAGGGAAGTGAGAGCCATACGAATAGATAGTAGCTCCACGGAAGTAGAAGCTTCCGGTTGCATTCCTAGCATCTGTTTGGGTTTGATGAGCCCAGAGGTGTGGGATCTCGTGGTTGGTGAATACGTGTCTCATGCGACCTCCTTTTGATCGGAGGCCCGACCTGCCCTCATTTTGTAGATTGCATCGGATACGAACTTCTGGATTGGAACAAGGCCGAAGATACAGGCCGCATTGACCAGAGTTCCTCCTGAGTTGAAGAAAACTGCTCCAGCTGAACTAACCCCGTGGAGTAAGAGATTCACTCCTTCGGTCATCAGAAGAGCTGTTTGTGGATTGTTCTTTATCCAATCGACGACTACCTTTCGACTGAGGTATTGGTTCAGGTAGGGAATCGAGTCGACATGATTTACTCCGTACCAGAACAACAGCCACAGAGCGGCCCCGGCGATTAGACTGCCCAACATGGTTGGTGTGAGAAGAAACATGGTTTGTAGCTCCTAGTTGTAATTTGGACCGGGTGGGCTCGAATCAGAAACAGGCGATTCGTTGCGCACTCGGAACTAAGTGCTGATCCGATTGAAGAAGTCGCCTTCGCGTGTTGGTCGGAATGAGAAATGCCCAGGACCGCGGAAGGTCACTGGGCAAAGTGTCTCTTAATGTTTTGTGTTTGGTTCGTGGTAGGAACTGTCTGCCGAGACGCCCGCTTGGCAGAATGCTCTTTAGAGCCTGTAACAAACCCCTCTCAAGATCCGCAAGGCACCCCCGAAGGCCAATGCGCCGCGGTTAACTGTCGGTAAAAAGTGGTATCCTCCGCGCATGCAAGACCAGGGCGCTCCAGTGGCAACAGCCCGAGTGGTGCGCAGACTCCCAATAGATCGCTGGTTCTACATTGGGATGGCCATCTGCGCCATCATCGTCAGTGTCTTGGGGTTTGCACCTTCCCTCGTCAGCACCGCCGCGCGTCATGTGCCTCACTGAGAGGCACACACAAATCTAACAAGGAGAATATCCAATGAAACAAAACGTGATGTTAACCATCGCGTCTCTGCTCTCGATCCTCTTGCTGACGCTTCACATTACGGACGACATCGTGCGTGGGATATCGAAGGCCGAGCCCTCAAACATTGCGTTGGCCGTTCTCGTGGTGTTGCTGTACGGGACGCTGGTGCTCGCCGAACGGCGATCGGGGTACGTCATCATGCTGCTCCTCGGGTTGTTCGCAGCAGGCATGCCCGTCATCCACATGAGGGGGGCGCATTACGGCGAGATCGCTAGGTCCACCGGCGGCTTCTTCTTCGTTTGGACACTCTGGGCGCTCGGCGGGCTCGGGGGCTTCACCTTTATCCTCTCGGCGCGCGGACTGTGGAGTCTGCGGCGGGGCCAGCCACGGTAGTCCAACAACCCGATCATGGAAAGGCCCGATTTGGAGGCTCTCTGCCGCCTGCGGCCAGATTACGTGCGATGGGACGCACGGTCTGATCGATTTCCCTCCTTGTCAGACAATCATTCCAACAGCTTTCAGGTCGCAGTCCTGTTTGCCCGTCATCCGGCCGCAGGCGGCAGAGAGCCTCCAAATCGGGCCTTTCCATGTTCGGGTTGTTGGACTACCGTGGCTGGCCCCGTCGCAGACTCCACAATCCGCGCGCCGAGAGGATGAAGGTGAATCCCCCGAGCCCGCCGAGCGCCCAGAGTGTCCAGACGAAGAAGAAGCCGCCGGTGGACTTGGCGATCTCACCGTAATGTGCCCCCCTCATGTGGATGACGGGCATGCCTGCTGCGAACAACCCGACGAGCAGCATGATGACGTACCCCGATCGCCGTTCGGCGAGCACCAGCGTCCCGTACAGCAACACCACGAGAACGGCCAACGCAATGTTTGAGGGCTCGGCCTTCGATATCCCACGGACGATGTCGTCCGTAATGTGAAGCGTCAGCAAGAGGATCGAGAGCAGAGACGCGATGGTTAACATCACGTTTTGTTTCATTGG
>DATNKL010000188.1:0-13694 GCA_035603415.1 Candidatus Acidiferrales bacterium | reverse complement strand
GGTTTACAGGAAAGGAGTTGCAAAGTGGAGAGAAAATGGAAAGAGCGATACAGTCAGAAATTTCGTCGTCGAGCTGTGGCACGGATGAACGCGTGCGAGAATATCGTGAGGCTATCGCGAGAACTCGGCTTAACCCGCAGTCTGCTGTACAAATGGCGGTACCGGCTCGAGCCACCAGACGCTCAAGTCGAAGGGGTGGTGTCGACTCAGAATTCGCGGGAATCCAGACTTCGTAGAGAGGTCAACAAGCTAAAACGGCTCCTAGCCGACAAAACGTTGGAGGTGGATTTTTTCAGAAGTGCCTTGCAGAAAGTCGAGGCTCGACGCCAGCAGAGCGGTATCTCTGGCGAGAAGGCATCTACGACGAAATCCGAGATGCCGTTGCAAGGCGGTTTGAGCATCGAGCGAATGTGCCAATTGGCCCAGGTCAGCCGAGCGGGGTTCTACCGCTACCTTGGAGAAGCAGATTCCCCGAAATTGTCGAAAACATTAAAAAGGCAGAGCAAAGGAAGGAAACGTTGGAACGAGGGCTCGTGCCTGCAAAGCAGGTGCTCTCCCAGCAGCTCAAGTGGAGAAAATTGTTCAGGGAGTCAACGCAGGTTCAGCAATCGAAGAAAACGGTTTCGTCCTTGCCCTGCAATACCACATTCCATTCCAACCGGCCGTCGCGCAATTTTTTGGCGATGAGCGTGTGGCGGCGGGCTGCCTCAACTAATTTCAGCGCGAAGTCTTCGGCGTTGCTTGGCTCGTCCGGAAAATAAATGCGCGTCACGAGCCGGCGCAATAATCCGCGCGTAAATACAGAGACAGCAATGTGCGGAGCTTGCAGCGTTTCATCCGGTGCGGGTGCCCGCCCCGGCTTAATGGTCTTGAAGCGGAACGATCCATCGGCCTGCGTGGGCACACGGCCGAAACCGAGGAACGCGCCTTCCGCTCGCTGCGCCTGCGCGTGTCCCGTCGCATGGGGGTCATTCTCTTCAATGCTCTCGAGTTCCCGGAAACTTTCCTGAGGCGCGTATTTACCTTGGGCGTCGGCTTGCCAGATTTCAATCACGCCATCCGGTACCGGTTCACCATCGCCGTCGAAAACCCGCCCTTCAATTTCGATTGCTTCTCCAGACGCACCGAGGCCGGTTAAATCGTCGACATAAAACCGTGCCAGCCCAATCTGAAAAAATGGGCCTACCGTCTGCGAAGTTGTTGCTTGCAAGCTCATTATTTTTCCCAAGGCGTGGAATCTCGCCCGCTAAGAACAATGTCGAACCTGTAACCCAGCGCCTGCTCACACACGGTGGTCTCCCAATCAAAGATCGAAATCAAGCGATTGCGAGCCTTTTCGTCGGCGATGCAATTAAAAATGGGATCAAACGGCAGCAGCGCGTCTCCAGGAAAATACATCTGTGTGATCAATCGCGTCGCAAACGCCGGACCGAATACCGAAAAATGAATGTGCGCCGGGCGCCATGCGTTGTAATGATTTCTCCACGGATAAGCGCCTGGCCGAATGGTAATAAATCTGAAATTGCCGTGCTCGTCGGTAAGCGTGTGGCCACTGCCTTCGAAATTGGGATCCAGCGGGGCGTTGTGCTGATCCACATTGTGCCGGTAGCGGCCCGCGGCATTCGCTTGCCAGACTTCGATAAGCGTGTGCGCGGCCGGCCGCCCATCTTCATCCAGCACCCGTCCGCTAACGACGATGCGCTCGCCCAGCGGTTCGCCCGCGTGTGGTCGAGTGAGGTCGCTAGCTTTCACATCGATCGCAAAAGAATCGAAGCTCGGCCCGGTTACTTCCGAAAGCGTGTACGGCAGGTACACGAGCGGCTTCGACGGTGCCCGCTTGATGGACGAAACATAGGGAGGATGCAGGTACTCCGGTTGCGTGCCAGGTTCAGCCCGGCGATACCCGCGGAATTTCGCCATAGCTTGCATCATAGCGCGGCGGCGAAATCACTGCGCAGCATTACGTGTAAGATTTTGCGCTGGAACAAAACCGCCTCCCTGCACGAAATGAAGTTGAATACCGGATCGCGAAAATTATTCGCCAATACTTTGCCATTAACGTGAAGCGGAAAGATAGAGTGCAAAGCCGGTTTCTAGCCGTAAGCCGGTACGCTGTTAGCCACCATAAAAAGTGCAACGCCAGGGAAACAGAGGCCGCGCAATGATACGAAAGCCAACGGGAATTCGGACGCTTCTTTGGAGAGGTGTGGTGTGCCTGGCACTTATCCTATTTACTTTCGCCGCGAAAGCTGAAGCGCAAAGCGGTCAAACCTCCGGCGTTTCTCATGAACCTTGCAAAATCCAATCCACAACTTACGAAGGCTGGCCAGCGCAGCAGCTTTCTAACCAGTGGCTAAAATTGATCATTGTGCCGCACCTCGGCGGCCGCGTTATGCAAGTCACTTTCGCGGACCATCCCTACCTCTTTGTAAATCCTCAGTTCAAAGGAAAACATTTGCCCCCGCTAAACCCGGGCGACAAGCCCACCTGGTACAACTACGGCGGCGACAAAATCTGGCCCATGCCCGAAGGCACGCAGGACAACCAGCATTGGCCAGGCCCGATTTCCGACGCGCTGGACGATGGCGAATACGCCTTTCGAATCCTGTCGCAAGACTCGCGTTGCTCTGTCAGGCTCGAAGGTCCCCCCGAGCCAAAAACCGGCCTGCAGTACACGCGTGACATCGCCATCGATAGCACTTCGCCCGAAATTTCTTTTCATGCCGTGATGAAAAATATTTCCGCGCGGAACATTCGCTGGTCCGTGCAATCTGTAACCCAATACGACACTGGCGACCCAGAAAATCCCAAAGACTTCAATCCCGACTTCTGGGCTTTCACGCCTGTTCATCCACAAAGCGCCTACCTCGATGGCTTCCATGTGCGCTCGGGCCTCGCCGACGATCCTTCCTTCGCGGCGAAAAATCGATTGTTCACGCTACACTGGTTATACTTGCAAAACGAAGTTTGGCTCGACTCTCCCGCTGGCTGGCTTGCTGTTCTCGATGCACGCACCGGTTTTGCCATGGTGGAGCGTTTCACTTTACAAAAAAACGCAGAGTACCCCGGCAAAGCCACAGTTATTTTTTACAAGAACGGCCCTTCCGTTGAAATGAATAAAGATGGAATGCCATTCATCAATACTTCCAGCGCCGAGGATCGCTTGCATTGTATGGAGGCGGAGATCAACAGCCCCATAGTGAGCCTCAAACCGTCGGAAACGTATGCGTTCGACACTCAGTGGTTCCCCACGCGAGCGGAAAAAGAATTGTCAACGGTCCGTGATGCCGGAGTTATTGAAAGCGCGTTGCGCGCTTCTCGAAAAACGCAGTCCATTATTCTCAGCGGAAAATTTGGAGTTTTTATCCCATGCAATTTGGTTGCGCGCTTTTACGACCAGCATGATTCGCTGATTAGAAATATTCTTTTGCAAGCCGCGGACCCCGCGAAAATGATCGATCTGCACCAGGAAATCGCTATCAGGAAATCCAACGTCCGCGTTTCCATTCATGTTATCGACAAAAACGGTGCGGATCGAGGCCCGCTTGGAGAAGTTGCAATTCCGCAAGCAGAGCAGTGACTATAGCTGTTCAAATCTTACTGGGGACATCCGCCGAAACCTTGAGACCCACATCTTGCTACTTCAACTATTTTCCACTTCCCAGTTTTGCCCGCCGCCAGGTCGCCAGCGTCAACCTAAACTCCGCTGCAAATCCTGCCGCAGCGCATCCTTTATCCGCTCGGTCAATTTCTTCCCGCGCGATGTCAGGTAAAACACGTCAATCGCCTTTTGCCCTTCCGTATCGATCAGCGCCACTTCAATATTGCATTCTTGCTTGGCCATCGCCGAGCCCATCTCGTATAGCAATCCCGGCCGGTCCTGCGTAACAATTTCCAACAATGTGCTGTGTAACGATGACGAGTCATCAAAAGTAATTCGCGTATCCACAGCGATTTTCGGGGCCTTGGCCCGCATCGCGCTGTCCCTGCTTCGCAACAACGGCTCCAGCGCCGCTTTGCCATTCACTACATCCGCCAAATTTCTGCGGAAGCGCTCGATTTCGCCCGGATTCAATTCCAGCGTGCGATGTAGGTCCACAAATTGAAATGTATCCAGCACTACTCCCGCCGCGTTCGCAAATGCATCCGCCTTCACAATGTTCATCCCCCAACCCGCCAGCACTCCTGCAATTTTTGCAAATAGCGCCGGCCGGTCCGCGGTAATCACCGAAAGCGAGAACCCGTGGCGCATCCTCTTCACTTCCGTTTGCATCGGCTCGCCCTTCAATTTCTGGTACAACGCAAAATGCTCCGCAATTTCCGCCGCCGAGTGCACCGCCAGATACCGCCGCGGGAAGCCCTCCAGGAACCGCTCGATTTCGCCTTCCTTCGCGCCGCGCGTTTGCGAACGCACCTGCGCCAGCAGCGACACTTCCATCGAAGCGTGCAGCCGGTCGCGATCCAGCGTGCGGCTGAAGTGATTGGAAGTGGCCGCAAACAATTGCCACAACATTTCCGCTTTCCAGGGCGTTAACGCCTCGGGGTTCACCGCATGAATATCCGCGTACGTGAGCAACGTCAGCCGCTGCAATCGTTCCTGTGTTCCAACCGTTCTCGCAAACATTGTGACTGTGCCCGCGTCGAAAATGTCCCGCCGTTGCATGGTCTCGGACATGTCCAGATGGTGCGCGATCAAAAAGTGGACCTCCGACTTTTCTTCCGCCGCCAGGCCCAACCTCGCGGCCGCGCTCTCCAACGCCTCGAGGCTTCCGGTCACGTGATTTTGTACCGCCATGCCCTTACCCACATCGTGCAACAGCATTGTCAGTATCAGCAGGTCCCGTCGCTCCAGCGTCTTCCATAGTGGCGCAAAATTTTTCCCCAGCGCGTCGCTGGCGTCTCCCAATTCCTGCAAGTGCTCGATGGTTCGGAGCGAATGCTCATCCACGGTGTAACGGTGATAGTAATCGCGCACCACTAGCGAATCGATGTACGCAAATTCCGGCAATACTTCCGTCAACAATCCCAATCGCTGCATCGGCCGCAGCGCCACACCCGGATAATCCGCGCTCAGAATTTCGCGCAGTGTAGGCCACGTTATCTCCGTATTCTGCGCCGGCACTTCCGGATGCGTCTGGATATACGCAATGGTGCGTTCCGCCTCGCGGCTTAGTGGCACGCCCGTATTCGCCGCCGCTGCAAAAAGCGAAAACGTAATCGCTCGATCCGATAATGCTCCAGGCGCGACGATTTCAAGTAATCCATCGCGCTCGATAAAAGGCCGCACCGGGCTCGTTTCCAATTTCGGCACGCGCGCTGCGTTAAAAATTCGTTCCCGCAGCGACAATGTAGTGAGCTGCGTTTTCTGTTCCATGTGTCGCAGCAATCGCCGGTTCAGCGTCCGCGCGTGCCGGAAATACATGCGCATCCATTCCGCTGCTTCATGTTCCGCGGAGCCTCGTTCAGCACCTTCGCTATCTCTATTTCTGCCCGCAGTACGCGAATTAATCCCCGAGATTCCCAGCGAGCGCGCCGCGGCCGCCGCTTGTAGCTCGTATGTCAGCGTGTTGTCATTCCGCCCGTTGCTGTAATGCAGAAAACAGCGAATCTCGCTCATGAAGTCGACCGCTTTTCGCACCAGGTCGTCTTCCGCCGTCATCGTCGGCCGCGCGTCTTTTTTCTCTCCACTGATTTGTTGCATCCACACCGTGGCTTGATAATCGCGCAAGCCGCCCGGCGACTCCTTCACGTTAGGCTCGAGATGAAAAATCGTATTCCCATACCGCGTGAGCCGGTCCTTCGTCAATTTTTGCAGTTGTGCCAGCAAAAATGGCCGCGCTTGCTTTTCCGAACCCGGCAGCACCTTGCTGTCCAGCTTTTCAAATAGTGTCTTGTCTCCTGCCAGGAATCGCCGGTCCAGCAAAGCCAGGTGAAACTCGGCGTTATCTTCTTCTATGCGCTTGCATTCATCGATGGTTCGCCCCGCGGAGCTCACGCGAAATCCAATGTCCCACAGCACCCGGGAAAATTCGCTGATCAACGGCCGAAATTCCGCTTCCGTTCTTTCGTTGCCAAATAAAAATAAAATGTCCAGATCGGAGTAAGGGAAAAGCAACCGCCTCCCGAATCCGCCCAGCGCCACCAGACAAAGCCCCTGCGTGTCGTTGCCGTGGACACGCAGCACCTGGCCAAAAATGCGCTCTATATTTCGATCCGCCAGCTCACACAGCGCCGTCAGCGTTTCTCGCGCACCCGCACCCGCTTCGAATTTCTCGCGTATTCGTTGCCGCTCGTCGTCCGCTTCCGGTCCGAGCGTGGACAGAGGAGTTATGGATCCTTGCATCGATTTTTTAGCTTGGCCGATCAATTCTTGATAGAACTATAGCGGGCAATTTCGCATCTGTAGAGATTCTTTTCTTCCCGCTTTTCGTTGCCTCACTAGACGACGGCCTGGGCAGTCTTCGTCGGCAGATTTAAGGTTTTATTATCAGGGCAGCAAAACTGCTCTCTAATAAACTCATTGCATCCTTATAGCGCGTTTTCTCCGCGCTCATCATTCCGGATTCGGATGGCCTCATCGACCTTCGACAGGAAAATCTTCCCGTCGCCGATCATTCCGGTTTTCGCCGTCTTCATGATTGCCGCCAACGCCTTTTCCACCAGCGCATCCGGCAAAACCATTTCTACTTTCATTTTTGGCAGCAGGTCCACGGTGTATTCCCGCCCGCGATAAATCTCCGTGTGCCCTTTTTGCCGCCCGTGTCCGCGCACTTCCGTCACCGTCATCCCTTCGATTCCAATTTCGTGCAGCGCTTCTTTCACGGAAACAAATCGCGAAGGTTGAATGATCGCTTCAATTTTCATCATGGAGGTAATTTCCAATACTCCCCAAATGCGTTTCTCCGCGGGTTCGCGACAATTAAAACTCGCGCATCACGCTTCCAGGTTATAGGCCTCTTCTCCGTGTTGCGAAATATCCAGCCCGGCCTCTTCTTCTTCCGCGTTCACTCGCAGCCCGGTGATCATATCAACGATCTTCAGCAATACCATCGTTCCCACCAGCGCGATTCCCCACGCGATCAGCACGCCGACCAGTTGATTGCCAACTTGCGCCCAATGCCCATCCAATCCGCCCACCGCTTTTCCCGCGCCGAAAATCGGATTAATCGCTTGCTGCGCAAACACTCCGGTCAGCAGCGCCCCAATCGTTCCTCCCGCCCCGTGAACACCAAACGCATCCAACGCGTCATCATACTTAAAAATCGCCTTAACCTTCGTCACCATCCAATAACAGAACGCGCCTGCGCAAATCCCGATCACCAGCGCCGGCATCGGTCCGACGAATCCAGCAGCAGGCGTAATCGCCACAAGACCTGCAACCGCGCCCGAAATTGCACCCAAGGCGCTCGCGTGTCCATTCTTCAACCACTCCGCCGCACTCCACGCCAAAGCTGCACTGGCCGCGGCGAAATGTGTAGCTACGAACGCGCTCGACGCCAATCCGTTCGAAGCCAGCGCGCTCCCGGCATTAAATCCAAACCATCCCACCCACAACAAACAAGCTCCAATAAAACTCAACACCAAACTATGCGGCGGCATCGGCTGCTGCGGGTAGCCCGTCCGCTTCCTTAAATAAAGCGCGCACACCAGTGCCGATACTCCGGAAGAAATATGCACCACCGTTCCGCCCGCGAAGTCCAGCGTCGGAAATCTTCCTCCCAGCGATGCATTCAGAAAACCGCCTTTGCCCCACACCATGTGCGCCAGCGGCGCGTATACAAAAACGAACCACAACGCCATGAACAAAACCGACCCGCTGAATTTCATGCGCTCCGCGGTCGCCCCGGTAATCAACGCCGGCGTGATAATCGCGAACATCAACTGGTACACCATGAAAGTAGTCTGCGGGATCGTCCCCGCATAATCGGGATTCGGATCCGCTCCCACGCCACGCAAAAATGCGTGCTCGAACCCGCCAATCAGTGGCCCGTTTCCACCAAAGCACAAGCTGTAGCCCACCAACGCCCACATCACCGTGATCAAAGCCATCAGCGCAAAACTCTGCATCATAATCGCGAGCGTATTTTTGCGCCTTACCAACCCGCCATAAAAAAGCGCCAGTCCAGGCCCGGTCATCATCAACACCAGCGCCGCGCTGACCAGCATCCAGGCGTTATCCGCGGAAGATTGCGCCGCGGTCACCCGCTGGTCCAGCTGCGTCAGTTTCTCAGTGGTGCTGGCTTTAGAAAAATCAGTGGGAGCAGCTGCCTGTGCGAACGCCCCTGAGGCACTCCACAAAATCATCGCCAGCAGCAGACAATATCGCCACGTGCCGCGCCTGCGGCCAGGCGCCCTCTTATAATAAATTTGAGACAAATGTAGGAACTTCGGAATGGTCATCAGTAATCAAAAAACCAAAAAAACACTCTGTGCCCCTGTAAAGCCCCTGGACAGACCGGGACAGCCTTTAAACGCGCCCGATTATAAGCACCCGCTTCTCCCTTGTCATATAAATAGAATTGATTCATGCCACAAAAAATTTAACTAGCCTTCCTTCGCCAAGTCCTAAGCTCCGTCATCCGGATCGGCCCGCATAAATCTCACCCCACCAATCGCTTGTCATCTCCCTTCGTCGTATAATGCACGCCAATGGAAAGCCGCTCTAACCAGCGCCGCTATCCACACGGACGGAGAATCACCACATGGCCGATCACGCCCCCATGGAAATAAACGTTCGCGCCAGCGGTCCCGTCTCCGTACTCGACGTCCACGGCCGCCTCACCATTGGCGAATCCAGCGAACAGCTCCACCACGCGCTGCAATCCGTAATCGACCACGGCGCCCGCAAAGTAGTAGTCATTCTCAACGGCGTCCCCCAAATCGACAGCTCCGGCATCTCCACCTTGGTGCGCATCTCCATCCAACTAGCTCGCGAAGGCGGCATCCTTCGCCTGGTCTGCGGCCCCGGCCGCGTCCGCGACGCCCTCACCGTCACCCGCCTCATAGAGGCCATCCCCGCCTTCGAATCCGAATCCGCCGCCCTAGCCAACTTCGCCTAAGCGTAAGTCTCCGATTCGCCCCAAATCGCAAATCCCAAAAACGCGGAGGGTGCCCCAGGCTCGATTTTCAGCCTGGGTTCTTGGGGTTGAATTGTCTTTCGGTTGAATTTTCTTTCGGTTGAATTTTCTTTGGAGGTGAAGTGTATTCGGGCGTTCTACTGTTAAGAATTTCTTCTAAATTCTTCTCAAAACGTGTAAGGAACAACAGATCCAGACTTCACGGGGATCCTCAATATAAGGAAAACGTTTTTAATTTTTCTGTGATAAGTTTTCATTGCACAAAATCCGACCAACAACCTAACCGTTCTTCTTCAACTCCGCCAAAACCAGCTTCGCCACTTCCTTCAACGTCTCAAACACGCCCTGCCCATTCACTGCCACTCCCTCAATAACCGGCTCGCCTTTTTTCTGTAATTGCTTCGTCAGATCCTCCACGCTCATCACATTAGGCAAGTCGCGCTTATTCAATTGCAGCACATACGGAATCGTATCGAATTTCAGATTGTGTTCTTTCAAATGCTCCTGCAAGTTGTCCATCGTTTCGAAATTCGCATCCAGCCGCTCTTCCTGCGAATCCGCCACAAATACCACGCCGTCCGCGCCTTTCAAAATCAGCTTGCGGCTGGCCTCATAAAACACCTGCCCAGGCACGGTATATAAATGAAAGCGCGTTTTAAATCCCCGCACCGTCCCCAGATCCAGAGGCAGAAAATCAAAAAACAGTGTGCGATCCGTCTCCGTGGCCAGCGACACCATCTTGCCTTTCTGATTCTGTCCGGTGTGGTCGTACACCCATTGCAGGTTCGCGGTTTTTCCGCCCAGACCTGGACCGTAATACACCAGTTTGCAGTTAATTTCGCGCGCAGGAAAATTAATAAACGGCACTAGTCGTAATTTCGAATCCGGCTAAAAACGTTCCTCACACACACTGAACCCCACCGGTATTCGCCCCCATCTTTCTTCGATCCGATTCCTTACCCCTGTTTGATCCCGAACAGGCACGTTCATCTTAGCCGTTTTTACGCGGCGTCGTAGCGTGCCTTCGTTCCCGAACCTCGAATTTCGAACCTCGAACCTCTAAACAGTGTCCGCGAATTTCCTCCAATTCTCACACTCTATTTTCCACCCATGCCTCCGGTAGGTAACGTCACCCATACGAGTCACACCAAAATAGTGCCCAATTCTGCATCGCTGTTGCTTTCCGGTATAAAAATGTTGCGCGTGACCCGCGTGCGTCCCGTACAAAACCGAAATCTAAAAGTTAGTTGTAATTTACGTATCTAACCAGTAATATAGGGATGCCCACTGAAAGGATAAGCGCTGCACCGCATTTCCGCAGGCCAAGGATTATATGCTCAGCAAGGCCCGCAAGTTATATCAGCAACTGATCTGGGTCTCGGCTCCGCCTTCAGGTGTTTAATCTTATGTTAACTTGTTACTCCTTTATTTTGACGACTTTGTGGACTCTTGGCATTCTTTGGCTCTCGTTTGGCGAGCTCAGCCCTTTGTTTTCATCACCTTACAGACTCTTTCGCAAAAACGTATGGGAGGGAGTATGACAGCAGGTAGCCATAAAAGCAGCGGGTTTCCATCTCAACGCATGGCACGAACATTGACGCGCTATAGCACCTCTGTTAGCATTTGCTCCATGCCAAAAGTCCGTAAGCCAACTCGGGCATCTTCCTCTCGCGCCAAAAGCGCATCTCCATCCCGCGCCAAATTGCAGAAGAAAAAGAACTTACCTCCAGCACCTCCCGCGCAACGCGGCGGCGTAGAACTTGTCGATCCGCGCGTCCAAGCTCAGTTGAAAGTCTACGACGAGGCCCTGTCCTTATTTCGGCAGCAGAAATTTGCGCGCGCCAAGGTTGAACTTGAAAAAGTTGTGGAAGGCCCCAGCAAAGAACTCGCTGACCGCGCCCGCATGCACGTAAAAATTGCCGAGCAGCGTATGAAGCCGCTGCACGATCAAAATCCACGTACCGCCGACGAACATTATCAACGCGGCGTGGCCATGATGAACGTGGGCCGCTGGGATGACGCCCGTGAAAGCCTGGATAAAGCTCGCCGCGCCGCGCCCAAAGCTGATCACATTCATTACGCGCTCGCCGCTCTCGACTGCCTGACCGGCGAAGCCGACTCTGCGATGGCCAATCTGAAAGTTGCCATCCAGCTCAAATCCGAAAATCGCTATCACGCGCGCAACGATGAAGACTTCGCCTTCCTCCAGGAAGATCCGCGCTTCACCGAACTGCTGTATCCTGAGAAAGACGGCACCGCCGGCTGATCGTTTTAAAACCCGCCCGCTGTTCGATGGCCCGCTTCGATTGAAAAACTAATTCGCCGCGCCCGCATGTGAAAAAATACGACGCCAAACAAAAAAATTTCTCGCGCGGATTTCGCATCGTCGCTCTCGGCGGCGGCACCGGTTTATCCGCGCTGCTTCGCGGACTGAAACAACACGTCGTGCGCGGCGACGACAAAAATCCCAACGCCGAGCGCCCCATCTCCGATCTTGCTGCCATCGTCACGGTGACCGACGATGGCGGCAGCTCCGGCCGCCTGCGGCGCGAAAATCGCATTCTGCCGCCAGGCGATATTCGCAACTGCATGGTCGCGCTCTCCAAGGACGAAGCGCTGCTCGGCCGTCTTTTCCAATACCGTTTTCATGCCGGCCGCGGTTTGATCGGCCACAATTTTGGTAACCTTTTCCTCGCCGCGCTTACCCACATCACCGGGGACTTCACTGAAGCAATTCGCGAAAGCAGCAAAGTTTTGGCCATCCGTGGGCGAATTTTTCCGTCCACGCTGGCGAATGTGCATCTTGTCGCCACCCTCAGCAATGGCCGTCGCGTGCGCGGCGAAACGCGCATTACCGCCAGCCGCGTGCCCATAAAAAAGTTGGAGCTCTCGCCGAAAAAAGTGCGCCCGCTTCCGCTCGCTATCGAAGCCATTCGCAAAGCCGATCTGATTCTTCTCGGCCCCGGCTCGCTGTACACCAGCGTCCTGCCCAATCTCTTAATTCCTGAAGTCGCCGCCGCGATCGCGAGTTCCAGGTCCGCGCGCGTGTACATCGCTAATCTCATGACCCAGCCCGGCGAAACCGCCGGATACGCGCTGGCCGATCATCTTCGCGCCATTCAAATCCACGCCCCGCGTAAGTTGGTCGACTACGTGGTTGCCAATCGCCAGCCGGTCTCCCCAAAAGTTGCCCGGCGCTACCGCGCGCAAGGCGCCGAACCTGTAGTTATCGATTTGCCAGAGCTGCAGAAATTAGGCTGTCGTGTTGTTTTGGATAATTTGCTGGATGAGCGCGACGTAATTCGCCACAACCACAAGCGGCTGGCTAAGCTGCTGCTCGACAAATTTTGCTGCCCCACTTGCAACCCTTGAACGCGCGCCGTTTCGCGCCGTGCCATCTCTAAGTTTTAAGTTGCGCAGCGTTCCTGCTAACGTTTTACCCGCTCATTTGATGAATATGCTCAGGAGAAACTATGGCCACCTTCGCACTGATTGAATATAAAGATGCCAGCCCGGAAGTTCGCGCCGTGTACGACGACATCATGGCCACGCGAAAAATTGACTGGATCAATAATTTCTGGAAAGCCATCGCGCACGACCCCGTCACCTTAAAACGTACCTGGGAATCACTGAAGCAAATCATGGCCCCCGGCGCTTTGGACCCTTTGACCAAAGAATTGCTGTACGTCGCAGTCAGCGTCACCAACAATTGTCAATACTGCATCGCGTCGCACACTGCGTCGGCGCGCAAAAAAGGCATGACCGACCAGATGTTTCACGAGCTGCAAGCGGTGATCGGCATGGCCAACGAAACCAACAAAATGGTCACCGGCTACCAAGTGGAACTCGACGAACAATTCAAAGGTCCCTTGCCTCCACCTGTCCAGTAGTACAGGTCGCTTTTACCCTCGACCGGGTTGGCAGTCTGTACAAATTTTTCTCCCATGGTACCTCCGTACTATAGCTACTCGCCTGCGTAGCCTAGAACATAAGGTTATTCCGCGAACACGGTGTCTGTGTGGGCCGGAGAAATTTTTCTGGCGAGTGTGGTCATGTCCCCTGCTGCAAAGGATAATGAAGTGTTGACGTCCATTCCGGAAAACGCCACGACACGGCCGCAGCCTGTCGCTCTGGAAGTTCCCGTGACCGTGAATGGAGCCCGCGCGGTTGCGGGTAGCGCCAAACGTGAGCCTTTTTCTGAATCCACCAAGACAGTTTTAATTTTTGGGCAGGGTGCCGTCGTGCGTTTGTCTTCTTCGGTAGCTCCCGGCCAATTGCTGTTCCTGACCAACGAGAAAACAAAAAAGGAAGTTGTCTGCCAGGTAGTAAGTTCAAAAAATTATCGCGGCATGAGCGGCTACGTGGAGTTGGAGTTCACCGAGCCGGTCTCGGGCTTCTGGGGAATGCGCTTTCCTGCAGCGCCACAGGGTCACGGTTCAGAAACCACACCGGCATCTTCCACGGCGACTCGGAATTTCACCGGCGCCTCAGGAGCCGAGTCAAAGGCTCCGATAACTGCTCCTGCGATTCAGCCCGACCCGAAATCTGCAATTTCAAATTCCCCGCGCGTCCCCCTATCTGTTCCGTCAATCCCGACTGTTGTTCCGAACCAGATGC
>DATNKL010000181.1:0-27729 GCA_035603415.1 Candidatus Acidiferrales bacterium | reverse complement strand
ACCCAAGTTTCCGGTTATCTGAAGCTGCAGCCATCCGAGCAGTCTCCTCCATCACTAGACAAACCTAAATTATAGGAGATACCGCCGCGCCCCTCAATGACAATCGCCGGTAATCGAGTCCGGAACGCGAAACAGCCGCTGGCCAGAATAGAATTTTCATGGGCGTTTTGCGACGTGTGCTCATTCGCTATTTGCAGTTTGACTACGACCCGCCAGCCCAGTTGAACGGCGCTCAAATCGCTGTGCTAGATTTTAAAATTGGAGCAGTAAACATCCAATCTCGTGAGCGTACAAGCACCCATCGACCCGAAACACGCCGCGGTGCCCGGTAAGGAGCACCGCGTACAGGTCTATTGGACGGCGGTCACCTATAAGACTGTCATTGTCTACGGGCTTCTTCTCTTCGTCGCAATTCTTGGCATCCTGTACCTTGTCTCACCCGATCTTTATTCCACGCTGTACCACAAAGCTTCCAACGCCATCTCCACACCCGACACAGAAAACTTGCCCATCTCCCAGATGCAAGCCAAGTTCGTAAATCTCGACGGCAAAGTTCAAATTAAAAAGGTCAACTCCGTACAGTGGGTGACCGCCGACTACAAGACCACTCTCGACAAAGGCGATTTCGTGCAAACCGGCTCCGACAGCGCCGCGCGCATCACCTTCGCAGATGGCACCACGTACACCGTGAAGTCCGATACGCTGGTGACCGTGGAAGAGAATTCCATGGCCAGCAACAGACCGACCAGTGTGGCCATGCGCATCAGCACCGGTTCCGTCGACCTCGCCACTCCCAATTGGAGTTCGCCCGATTCCAAGGCTGCTGTCAACGTCGAGGATGCCAGCGCCCAGCTCCGGCAGAACAGCCGTGCATCGGTCAAGAACGACCCGGAGAGCAACAGTCATGAAATCGTGGTTTCTACCGGTTCCGCGGAAGTGCAGCGCGGCGATCAGAAAATTGAGCTGACCCAATGGGAGAAAGCCAGCTTCCCGACCGGAGGCGGGATTCAGCGATCCAACGTCCTCGCGCCCCCCTCTCTCGTGGAGCCGCTGAATCTTGCGCCCATCATCAACGAGAAGCCTAAAATTTCGCCGGTGCATTTTGTGTGGAAGCCGGTGGAGGATGCCGTGTCGTACACTGTGCGGCTTAGCGCCACGACCTCGTTCCGCACCATCGTCAAGCAAGCCAAAGTTTCCGGCACCTCCGCGGACATCGTCGGCCTCGATCCCGGCGAGTATTTCTGGAACGTCACCGCGCAGGACGCCAAGAAGCAAACCAGCGAAGTCAGTGAGACGTTTCAGTTCACGCTAGTAGCGCAGGGCAAATCGCAGGACATGATCCTTGAAATCGAGGGCACCCAGCTTCATGGCCGCGTAGCGGAAATTGTCGGGCGCACCGAGCCGGGAGCCGCGCTCATCGTGAACGGACAGTCCGTGCCGAATATCGCGCCGGATGGACAGTTCCGGCATTTCACCGAGCCTTTGGAGCCCGGGCAGCATACGATTTCAATTATTGGTTCGAACCGCCGTGGAGGAACCGCGCAGCAGCAAGTCTCCATTGTGGTACCTAAGTAAGTTTGGATTTTGTAGCGAATCGCGGCGCAAGCACTGGCTTAATCCTTTTTTGTGTTGGCGTATGCTTGAGCAGAGGACAAAAAGGGGTTCGGCAGGCTTGATGGTTTTAAGGGCCGGGGAATTCTTTCACGGGAGACGGGGGAATGAATAAGAACGGTTATAACTTAAGGTCGGTTTTCAGTTTATTTTCCTCCGACCTCGCCATCGATCTTGGCACCGCGAACACGCTGGTATTTTCTGCCGGCAAAGGCATCGTCGTCAACGAGCCCTCCATCGTGGCGATCAACAAATCCACTGGGGAAGTCGTCGCTGTGGGCCGTGAAGCCAAAGACATGCTCGGCCGGACGCCCGGGAACGTTGTGGCCATCAAGCCCATGAAAGATGGCGTCATTGCGGACTTCAAAGTCACCGAGAAGATGCTCACCTACTTCATTCAGAAAGCGCACAATCGCCGCGTGCTCGTTCATCCGCGGATCGTAATCGGCGTGCCCAGCGAGATCACCCCGGTCGAAAAGCGTGCTGTGCAGGATTCCGCTTATCGCGCGCGCGCCAGCGAAGTTTATTTGGTGGAGCAAGCCATGGCCGCAGCCATTGGCGCGGGCCTGCCCATCGAAGAGCCCTCCGGCAACATGGTGGTGGATATCGGCGGCGGCACCACCGACATCGCCGTCATTTCCATGAGCGGCATCGTCTATTCGCGCTCCGTGCGCGTGGCTGGCAACGAAATGGATGAAGCCGTCATGCAGTACCTCAAGCGCAAGTACAATTTGCTTGTTGGTGAACGCACCGCGGAACAAATTAAAATGGAAATTGGCTCGGCGTATCCGCTAGAAAAGCCCTTAACCATGGAAGTCAAAGGCCGCAATCTTATTGAGGGCGTGCCTCGCACCGTGACCATCGATGACAGCGAAATTCGCGAAGCCCTGTCGGAATGCGTGGCCACCATTTTGAATGCTGTGCGCGTGGCCCTCGAGCGTACCCCGCCTGAACTTTCCGCCGACATCAGCGACCGCGGCATTGTGCTCACCGGAGGTGGCGCGCTACTCAAGAATCTCGACAAGCGCATCCGCGAAGAAACCGGCTTGCCCGTTTCCATCGCCGATGACCCGCTGGCATCGGTGGTGCTCGGCACGGGGAAAATGTTGAGTGATTTCCGCTTGCTGCGCCAGGTGTGCATCGATTGAAAATTCTCTAAGCCGCTCGGCACTTTTCGCAGGGTGGCGCAGATACGCCGTTTTTTGGTGCAAGAATTCTGGTAATGAATGCTGATCGGCGGTCTGAGTCCTTGAGGGAAAATTTGAGGGCTTGATCTTTCGAAAGCAAGAAGGAATTTTGATCAGCTAAACCACATGCCCGGCATACCTTCTCGTCACAAATCCATCTTTCTGCTGGCCGGCGTTGTGCTGCTGCAAGTTTTGCTGCTGGCCTTGCAAATCAAGCGCGACTCCGAAGGCCGCTTGATTCGCGTCTGGACCGTCGGCGCCTTCTCCCCGTTTGAGCGTGCCGGCAATCATGGTATTGGGCACTTGCGCGAGACCTGGCGTCACTATTTCGCGTTGCAAAATGCCTCCCGCGAAAATGAACAACTTCGGCGCGAAAACGACGACCTCAAGATGCAGGTCAATCAGCTGCAAAGCAAAGCCAATGAAGCCGATCGCCTGGCGCTACTGCTCAACTTTCACAAATCTCACGAGAACGTGCCCATGCTTGGCGCGCGGGTGATCGCTACCAGCGCGGGAACCGCCAGCGCCACCATCATGCTGGACCGCGGTTCGAAGGACCACCTCAAGAAAAATATGGGGGTCATCACCCCCGAAGGCGTGGTCGGTAAAATCGTGGAGGTCTACGACAACACTTCTGAAGTGCTCTTGCTTACCGACAAAGATAGCGGCGTGGGCGCCATGCTCGGCAATTCCCGCGTGCAAAGTCCGGTCGGCGGCGCTGGCGAACCGCTGCTGGTCATGAAATACGTCGCCAACGACGACGTCGTAAATGTGGGAGAACGGGTGGTTACCAGCGGCATGGATAAAATTTTTCCGCGCGATCTGCCCATCGGAACCATTACGGACATCAAGCCTGGCAATCCTTTTAAGAGCATTCGCATTCGCCCCTCGGCCCATCTGGAGCGCCTGGAAGAAGTGATTGTTCTTCTGACCCTCACGCCGCTCCAAATGAATCAGGAAGCGGAAGCCGCGAAGCCTTCAGCAAGCGCCGCCACTAAGCCAGTCGGCGAAACTGTAAAGCCTTCCGCAAGCGTTGCGAGTAAGCCAGTCGCGGAATCGGCAAAATCCCCGGCCAGCGGTACTGCCGCGAAGCCTGCTTCAGCGCCCGTCCCTCCCGCGCCAGTTCCAGCTTCCACTAACGCAGCCGCGGCGGTAAGACCCGAATGAACGACACCTTCGACATTCGCAACATGGAATCGCACATCGAGGTCCACAAGTTCCGTGGCGGAGCCATCGTCGGCGCCACCCTGCTGGCCCTGATGTTTCAGGCCTTCGTGCCTGTTTATTTTGCCAAAGCGGCGATGATCGATTTGCCTTTGCTGATCACCATTTATTTCGGCCTCAGCCGGCGCAATCCCTCCACCGGCCTTCTTCTCGGCATGATCATCGGATTGCTTCAGGACAGTCTCAGCGGGCCGACAGTTCCGCTCGGTCTCTACGGCATCGCCAAAACGGTCATCGGTTATCTAGCGTCTTCCATCGGGGCGCGTCTGGACACCGAACACCCCGCTGCGCGTTTTGCTCTCACCATCATATTTTTCGGTTTGCATCAGGGCATTGTGCTCCTCACGCGGCGCATTCTTCTGGCGCAGTCCAGCGTTTGGTTCACCATGCATCTGGCCGCCGCCGCGATCGTTAACGCCATCGTGGCCGTGTTTCTTTTCGCGCTTCTCGATCACCTTCGCAAATCCTGAGTTTCTAGCTGCATCCTAACGCTTTGAGTAGCATCCTAGACTTTGAGCAGCCAATTTGACGGTTGCGCGCTGGCCGCTATATGCGCGAAAATTGACGTTCTGGCCGCGCTTCGATAGTCCTCGAGAGCGCAAGCAGGTGCCTCCACATCGCTGCACGATTAGAAGGACAAGCCATGACGCAAACAGTTGGTGAATTGAATCCGCCGGTTCGGTTGATGCTGACGCCAGGACCGTCCTCTGTTGACCCGCGCGTGTACCGCGCGATGGCGACGCCGTTAGTGGGCCACCTCGACCCGTGGTTTAAAACCTGCATGGACGAAACGCAACTCCTGCTTCGCCAGATCTTTCAAACAGAAAATAGATTGACGATGCCGCTTTCGGCGTCCGGGTCAGGCGGCATTGAAGCGTCCGTTCTGAACACATTGGAAGAAGGCGACGAAGGCATTGTGGCCGTGAACGGTCTTTTTTCGGACCGCATGTTCGAGATTGCTCAACGCGCCAGTGCGAAAATCACCAAGGTGGAGGTTCCCTACGGGAACACCGTGGATGCCGAAGATGTGCGTCGCGCGGGTAAGGGCCGAAAAATTAAAATTATTGGCCTGGCGCAAGGTGAAACCTCCTCCGGCGTCTTAACCCAACTTGCGGACTTTCGAAAAGTGGCGGACGAACTTGGCGCCCTTCTGGTGGTGGACACCGTGGCCTCGCTGGCTGCTGTGCCGCTGCACGTGGATAACGAGCGTGTGGATATCTGCTTCAGCGGAACGCAAAAGGCCATCAGCGCGCCGCCGGGCATGTCGCCCATCACCGTGAGCGCGCGCGGCGAAGAAGTGTTGCGCACCCGAAAGACCAAAGTGCAAAGCTGGTATTTCGATTTGACCACCGCGATGAATTATTGGGGAAAGGAACGGCTCTATCATCACACTCCCCCAATCAGCTTAATTTATGCGTTGCGCGAAGCCATGCGCATCGTGATGCAGGAGGGCCTGGCGGCGCGCTGGGAGCGGCACCGCACCAATCAGCTGGCTCTAATTGCCGGGCTGGAAGCCATGGGGCTCGAGCTGCTGGTGAAAAATCCAGCCGAGCGTTTGCCCACGGTGACCGCGATAATGATCCCCAAGGGAATCGACGATGCTCGCGTGCGCAACCAACTGCTGGATGAATTCAACATTGAGATCGCCGGAGGCCTGGGTCCTTTGAAGGGTAAAATTTGGCGCGTGGGCCTGATGGGATACTGCAGCCAGAAAAACAACGTGCTACTTTTCCTGGCGGCGCTGGAAAAAATAATGCTGGAACTCGGTTTGCGGGTTCCGGAGGGCGCTGGAGTAGCAGCGGCTATCCGTAATTACACGCAGGTAGAAACCGCCTCGGCCGCATCGCGGTAACAGCCGGGAAATGCGCTAGCAGTTCTGAGCACTAGAAAACGGTTAAATACGTAGAATCAGAGAAATTCGGAGAACGCGTGACCACACGTCCAGTATTGGCAAACGCCGGCGCCATGAAAGAATTTGTAGGCGCCTTCGATGTGACTTCCAAATTGACCGGGCACGTTTACGAATGTCGCTTTTCTTACCTGTGGAACGGCATCGCCACACGCCACAGCGACACCATCGATACCAAATTTTTTGTCGACGGCGAGGTCATGATGGTCGGCCTGGCGCATACTGCGTTCGTAAAATTTCGCGATCGTAGCGGACGCGATTTGACCGATCGCGAGGCCAGCTTCATCGCCGCGGATTACTTGCGAGAACGCCTGGAAGAGGAAGATGTGCGCCCCGTTTACGACGTGACCCACGAGGATGTTTTGCGATTGATCGAGCAGGTCGGCATCAAGTAACCAATTCCCCTCAAATTGCGGCAGAATAAGACCGCGCATGAAGACCGTTCCCGCAACGCTGCCCACCACCAGCGATCGGCTCACCAACGTACTTTCGTACGGAGCGTTGTTGCTGCTCGGGTACGTGGTTTATCTGATCTTCGAGCCGTTTCTGGTGCCGCTGACGTGGTCGGCGGTGCTGGCGATATTTTTCTACCCGGTTCACGAACGGCTCGCGAAGCGCCTGAAACCCAACTACGCGGCCATGCTGAGCACCGTTGGCGTGACGGTGCTGCTCATCGCGCCCACCCTGGTGGTGCTCTCGTACACCGCGAAGCAGGCCATCGATGCCACCGCAAGATTGCAGAGCGCGCTCATGAATCCGGAACGCGAACTGCCCGCCGAAGTGGTGGCGCGGGTGCGCGCGGAGCTTCCGGAGGCCTGGCAATCGACCGATTTTTCCGAGCCTTTGCGGCAAGCGGCTGAGAAAACCGCGACCTTTCTGGCCGGAAGATTCGGAGCTCTGGTTAAAAATTTGCTGAGTTTCTTCGTCGCGCTATTCATCCTGGTATTCGCGCTGTTTTTTATGTTTCGCGACGGCGAAGACGTGGTGCGAGCCATAAAACATTTATTTCCATTTGATCGCACCATACAGGAAGAAATGCTCGCGGAATCCAAGGAGCTGATTTTCGCGAGCGTGGCCGTGGGACTTCTCGTGGCGGGCATCCAGGGATTTTTGGGTGGCACGGCGTTTGCGATCACCGCTCTGCACTCGCCGGTTTTCTGGGGAGTGGTCATCGCCTTTTTCTCGCTGGTGCCGGTGGTCGGCTCGGCGCTGATTTGGCTGCCCACTTCGCTTTGGCTGGGTTTCAGCGGACATTGGGGAAAAGCTCTGACCATCATGATTATTTGCGGCGCGGTTGCGGGCATCGCCGACAACATCGTGCGGCCATTGTTATTGCGTAACCGCACGCAGCTCAATGAGCTGCTGCTGTTCATCGGCGTGCTTGGAGGACTCTCTGTATTTGGGCTGCTCGGCCTGGTAGTCGGGCCTGCCATCGTGGCTGCCGCGATGGGCGTGTTCCGCGTGCACATGATGCACCGAGAAGATCTGGCGGCTTCGCGAACTAATGAACTGGTGCTCCCACGAGTTGAGAACTCGTAACCGAGTCCTCAACCAAAATTCCAAAAGACGCTCGGCCTGCGTGTCGGTGTGCTAGAGTACCCCGCTCGATGACTTCCAGGGACATCAAAGTCGCGCCGCTGCATGAGGAATTGCCGCCCGCCAAATTGCGCTGGCGATGCGAACTGTCGCGTATTCCTTTCGAAACGACGGCGCAGGCGGAATTGCGCGAAGGCTTCATCGGCCAGGACCGCGCGCTGCGGGCGCTTAAAATGGGCGTGGAGTTGTCCGCTCCCGGCTACAACGTGTTCGTTTGCGGGCTGGCGGGAACCAGCCGCGGTGGAACCATCGCCAGCATGATCGAGAAATTGCACCCGCGAACTAAGAAATCGCTGGATCGCTGTTACGTGAATAATTTCAAGATCGCGGATCGACCGCGGCTCCTGTCGCTGGCGCGCGGACAAGCCAACGGATTCAAGAAGGACATGCAAGCGGGGATCGATTTTTTGCGCCGGCGCATTCCGCAGGTCTTCGAAGGCGAACCCTTCCAGCGGCAAAAAGGAAGAATCGTAGAGCGCTTTACGGTTCGTGAGAAAGAGTTGATGGACGATTTCACACGCCGGATTGCGCGCGAACAATTTGCGCTCGGACACATGCAGGTGGGCGCGGTAGCGCTGCCGGAGATTTTCCCCGTATTGGAAGGCCAGATGGTGCCCATCGAAGATATTTCCAAGATGGTGCACGAGGGGAAACTGGAATCGCCGGTAGCGGAGGCCATCGAACGCAAATACGAGCAGTTCCGGCAGGAATTCACGGTGGTGTACCGCAAGACGCTCACGCTCTCGCGCGAATTGGCCAGCGAGCTGAGCTATCTCGAACAGGAAGCCGCGTCGGTCCTTGTGGACGGGGCCATCGAAGAGCTGAAAGACAAATATCCCGGCACCGGAGTGGCGGAATATCTCGAAGAAGTGCGCCATCACTTGCTGGATAACCTGGGCCCTTTCAAGGAGCGCGAAGGGGAAAGCGAAACGGAAGCCGGCACCGAGCCCCCGGACGGTTTGCCGAAGTTGCCGGGATTGACGGAGCGCGATCCGTTTCGTGTTTACGGCGTGAATGTGATTTTGGCGCACGGGGATGAAGATACCTCGCCGGTCATTTTTGAAACTACTCCGACGTACGCGAATCTTTTTGGGACGATTCAACGCGCTTACGACGCGCGCGGCGGCTGGACCAGCGACTTCATGGATTTGCGCGGCGGATCTTTGCTGCGCGCGGATGGCGGCTTTTTGATTATGTATTCGCTGGAAGCGCTTTCCGAGACCGGCGTATGGCGCGCTCTGAAACGCACGCTGAATCACAGCCGCCTGGAAATTCAACCGCTAGAAATGTTTTATCCCTTTGGCGGCAGCGCGCTGAAACCCGAAGCCGTGCAGCTCGACGTGAAAGTAATTTTGATTGGGGATCGCGAGTTGTACGAAGTGCTGTACCAATACGAAGAGGATTTTCGCAAAATTTTCAAGGTGCGCGTGGAATTCGACGAAGAGATGCATATGAGCGATGGGGTCATCGCGGAATATGCTGGCCGCTTGCGCGCGCTGTGCGAAAAAGAAAATTTATTTCCGTTTGATCGGGGAGCCTTTGCCGCCATGTTGGAATACGGCGTGCGCCAGGCTGGGCGCCGCAACAAAGTTACCGCACGATTTGTGGATATGGCGGACCTGGCACGCGAGGCCCATTACGCCGCAATGGCCGCGGGAGAGACGGTAGTTCGCGCGGCGCATGTGCGAAGCGCGCTGGCTTCCAAAGTGGAGCGGCACAATCTGATCGAGACGCGCGTGCGCGAAATGATTGAGGAAGGCACCTTGCTCGTTGACGTGGCCGGCGAACGCGTGGGCCAAGTGAATGGACTGAGTGTGCTGGAAATTGGCGGGTATTCTTTTGGCAAGCCCGTGCGCATTACCGCTTCCGCAGCCCTGGGAAAAGCCGGACTCATCAATATTGAGCGCGAAGCGAACCTCAGTGGCCGGTTTCATGACAAAGGTGTACACATTATTTCCGGATTTCTGCGCACCCGCTTTGCGCAAGACTCGCCGCTTTCGCTGGCCGCGAGTATTTGTTTCGAACAGTCGTATTCAGGCGTGGATGGCGACAGCGCCAGTTCTACCGAAGTGTACGCGCTGCTGTCCGCGCTTTCCGGGCTACCGCTGCGCCAGGACATCGCGGTGACCGGCTCGATGAATCAGCAAGGCGACATTCAAGCCATCGGCGGTGTGAACGAAAAAATCGAGGGATATTTCGGCGTGTGCCGCATCCAAGGACTGACGGGCTCTCAAGGCGTGATGATACCGGCATCCAACGTGGAAGACCTGATGCTTCGCGAAGATATTATCGATGCCGTCGCGGGCGGCCAATTCCACATTTGGCCGGTAGAAAAAGTCGAGCAGGGCATAGAAATTTTGACCGGAAGGATCGCGGGCACGCGCGACGACAAAGGGAAATTCGAGGACGGTACGGTGTTCGCCCTGGTGGATGAAAGACTGCGTGCCATGGCCAACACCATGAAGGACTATTTGTAACGCTTTAACGTGTCGGCGGCGCCGGCGCGACATACGCGCGGCGGCAATCCACACGATAGCCGGCCGTATCGGCAGGCACGCCTGACTCAGCGGTCAGGCGTACTTCCAACGAATGAACGGCTCCGTCGCGGGCGGGCGGGATGAACGCCAGGCTGAACTCATGACGCACGATTTGCGCGATGTGCGTGAAGACCACTGGAAGTTCGTTCGAGCTGGCCGGGAAATAGGCCTGCCCGCCGGTCGTTTGCGCGATCTGCCGCAGAAGCATGTCCGCCTCCGCGAATTGTTGCGAAGCGAACGCCAGCTTTGGAGATGGCGATTTCTTTTTGCCTGCCGTGGGCGGGTTTCGTAAATGACCAGTCAGCGACACGGCCAGAATTCGCACATCGCTGGTGCGCAGGCGGTTCAGTAAGTCCTGAATCTGTTTTGGAGAGGAAGTGTCCACTCCCGTCGAAAGTAACACGATGGTTTTTTTGCCGTGCACGGAGGTCAGCCAGTCCAAAACTTTTGACAAGCTCGCCGATAAATTCAAAGAACCGAAACCCAGGTTAAAACCAAGCTCGTCGAACGCGGCAGCAACGGATTGTTTGTTGGCCGTGAAATCGATCAGTCCCTGCGGCGCATCAGCGTATTTAACCACCGCCACGCGATCGTCAGGCGACAAACCGTTTAGGAACTCCTGAGCGGCTCGCAGGTGACTGCCTTCGAGAAGATATACAGCCGGGCCAGCTTCAATGAGCACCAGAGCCTGTGCAGGCTGTTCCGCGTCCAGAAAATCGGTGATGGGTTGTTCCACTCCGTTATCGAAGATATGGAAATTCTGTCGTTGAAGGCCTGCGGCGAATTTTCCGGACGGATCGGTCACCAACACGCCGACATTAACCCGATCAACGCTAACGCGGATGGGCTCCGACTGTTGCACCTGGGCTGATGGCGATGCGATCGGCGCTGTCTGCGAGATAAGCTGCTGCGGGTGTAGCAAACTTGAAAAAATGAAAATGCTGACAACGCCGAGAAATTTACGGCGAAACGAAGTCATCCCGGCGTTTTTATTCAATCCACTCGTCGAAATGCAATCCCTGCGCATCCTTCCAGGAAGCGCTCGAAGCCACGTGAAGGTGCCGTGCAAACACCTCTGGATTCATGTCCAGCATCCACGATGGAGTCGGTGGAGTGGTGACAGATTTGCTTGCGCCGGGCGAGCGTTTTGCTGTGGGCGTCTTGTTTGCTTCGGCGATTACGCGGGCTTTGACAGCTTGCCAATCCACTTTGCGAAAATCAAAGTAGCCCAGCCCGTTGATGGTGGCGGGAAATTGCGCGCGGGCGGATTGAAATCCCGGGGCCGTTGTAAGGCTCGCACCCGCGCTTTGGGAGTGCTTGGCCACTACCTCGCGGACGGCCTCCAGACGCGGGCCAATTACAAGATAATTTGGAGTTGCGGCCACATGATAAAAATCCCACTGTGCCGTTCCGGCAGCGCTCGACGAGCCTCCGGCGGAAATTTTCATGAAAGTGACTTCGCCTTCGGCGCGCTCGGAGTTAATTTTATCGCCCAGCACCGTATGCATAAGCTTCAACGTGCCGGGCTTGTCACGAATGCCGACCAAATAAATTTGTTTGTTGTTGTCCAGCGCCGGACTGGTTTGCAAAGACGCGAATTCGCCGGTGAACAGCGCGATGGCGCTGCTCAAAGGCTGCCCCAGCGCCGCCTGCGCCATCGCTTCGAGCATATTGACACTACCCTGTTGGCCCGGTGGTAAAAAGGACGCGGCAATCCGTTTGACGGTGTCATACAAGCCGGACAGATTAATTTGCGTATCGGTGTAGGAAACAGCGTCGGCAGGCACAAGGCTTAATGACGCGGGCGTCGCCGAGCCCTGGTCCCAAAGATCAAACAAAGAGCCCGGTGCGGTATCTCCGAGCGCGACCGCTTGCACTCGCGTCTTGGCGCCTTCCATCAGCACGCGGCCGCAAACGGAATGAATCGATTCAAGTTTTAGGGCCTCAAGCACCGGGCGCATGCGAAAGCCACCGGGCGCGGATTCGGGAGCAAGATTTTTCAAGTCCGGGACACGCAAGAAAAATTCGACTTGCCCCGAACCAAGAACCGAATGCGCTTCCTGGTAAGCCGGGGAATCCGTGAGAGCTGCCGAAGAAGACGACTTTCCGGCGAGGCGGCCGAGAATTTCTTCCAGTACCGCGGGCTCGTTAGCACTCAGGGCATATTTACCGTGCTCCACCCAGTAGGTCGTACCAGTTTTGCGCTGCACTTTTAAAACCGGCACACTTGCAATGGTCATCTGCGAGACTTGCGGAGGTTCTTTTTCACTCGCACGCAAACTCAGCACCGCTTTAGAGAGAATGGCCTCTTTTCCAGTGCGATCATAAACAAAAAATACGCCGTTCCATGTCTTCGCAGCTGAAGAATCATCGGAGGCCTCAGCCCGCTTCTTGTGAGGATCGCTGAGGTAGCCCAGCACAAAAGGGTTCTCCAGCAGGGAAGCATATTCTTCAATTTGTTGACGCGTTAACCGTTGCTCCGGTGATTTTTCTTCGGAACTTTTGAGAATCGCGTTGGTTACCGAAGACCGCACCGGAGCGAATCCAGGATCATCCCAAAGTGCGGCAATATTATTTGTCTTTCTAAGCTCGGCGTTCGGCTGGCCACGCCATACCAGGTAAAACGTGGTGTTGGCAGGCATCTGCGCTGCTTCGAGCGGCGCCTGTGCGGAGGCGGCCTTTGCCCCCAGAAAGAAAATCGTTGCGGCCAGCAACAAGCAATGTTTCTGCATCATTTTCATGAAGGCTCCCAAGCTGATGCTAAATAGTAACCGCGAGGCCCATGCAAAGCGCTAAAAACCAAAAGCCCTGCTTCGCGAGTATTACTACGCGAAGCAGGGCTTCAAGATAACGCCGTCAAGCTTAAGGTTTAGCCGTTGCCGAAGCTGGAGCGGCTGTAGGGGTAGCTGCCGGAGTCGCGGAAGGCCCGCCTCCAGCATCCTTGGGTGTCGAAAGATAGCCCTTGATTTGATTCTTGCCCACGTCGAACACCACGATCTCATAGGGAGCCATTCGCGTGGCGCCGCGCATGTAAAACTGCACCGGTTCTCCCGCGGTTTTGTCTCTCTTCTCGATGGAGCGATCGTCGGCAAAAACCGTAACCGTGTACCGCGACTTTTTCTGGTCGGCCTTATTCAACGCCATTTGCACCGGACCAACCCGCTGCGGAGTCTTGCTCTTCTGCACCGTAAACTCGTAATAGTTGCGATCCCCACGGCGCCGCAACTCTTCCAGGTCATCGCGGTTGTGCGCGATCAGGCCGCTCATCACGCCCATGTCGCCGGTGGCCCGTTCAAGCTTGCCTTTGGTGGCCTCCAGGTCCGTTCTGGTGCTTTCAATATCTTTTTTCGCGCCGCCCACCTCGGTCGCCACGGAATTGATTTTCTCTTCGCTTTCCTGTTTAACCTGAGAAAGCTGGGAGGTCAGCTTCTGATCCGAAGCTTGCTGCTCCTTGCGAATAGATTCGGAGCGGCTGCGCGCTTGAGCCAACTCCGAGCGCGTCATTCCGACTTTTTGCTCGGTGACTTCCAGGTGACCCTTCAGGTCGGCCAGTCGCGAGTTGGCCTGTTCCAACTGCGCGGACAGCACTTTGTTCTGTTCCACCTGGCGCGACAGGTCATGCTCCAGCCGCGATTGTTGCGAATGCCCCACGTAGGCAAGTACCGCCAGCCCCGCGAAGAGCACCGCAAACAATACGGCGATCCAGCGCGGCGTGCCCGGACTCTCGTAATGGTAGGTTTCCTGTGGGCTCGGTACGTTTGGAGAAATACTCATTCAGCCTCCTCGGTCAATTTACTCGGATGCGTTACCCTCAGGAAGGGTTCGCCGGAAATTATGGCCTGCGCCCCACCGCGTGTCCATGCCGGAATCCTGTGCGGTGTTTGCGCCCAGAAATATTATCGCATGCCGCGTCGCCGCGCGAATGCGGAAGCCGGCCAGCGGGCTAATACCGACGTACTCAAACCGCCCCGAGGGGTGAATTCGCCCCTCACGATGCACCACTTGGGGCGAGCGGATTTTACTATGTCGTGAAGAATCTTATTCACGGCGTTTTCATAAAAAATCCCCAAATCGCGGTAAGCCAGCAGGTACATCTTGAGAGCCTTGAGCTCCAAACATTCCTTGGCGGGCATGTAGCGAATGGTGATGGTCCCGAAATCCGGCAACCCGGTTTTGGGGCAGACCGAAGAATACTCCGGAAAACGGGTGGTGATAATGTAGCCTGGAAACTGGTTTGGCCAGGTTTCCAGCGCCGGCAGACGGGCATTGACACCCGCGCGAGCGTGTTCAGCAGTGTAATTGGCCATCGCGGCTCCGACTACTATTGTAGCGGTCTGGAGTGACTTTCGTTTATTCGTAAATTATGGAATAAAGTATCATTTTTTTTGTTATTTTAGATTGAACGTAATGATTTGTCCTGCTTGCCATTGCGACGCTGGCCGCCGCTCCCGGCGCCGCAACCTCATCGATTATGCGCTGGCCATGTGTGGAATTGTTCCTTGGCGCTGCCCACAGTGTGAGAAGCGCTTTCACGCACGCTCCGTGGCCCTGCGTAACGTGCGTTATGCGCGTTGCGGAATTTGCGGCAACCTGGAACTGCAGAAAATCTCGCCTGAGTATGTCGCGGGGCCGTTATCGCTTCTGGCGCGAATGTTGGGATTGCCGGCTTTGCGATGCGAGCCTTGCAGGCATAAATTTTTCGCGGTTCGTCCCGTATTAAAGGAGTGCCCGCGGCTTAGCTCTACCTCCGGCGATCAGACTGCGTAAATTCACTTACAGAGCTTTGCCGACTGCTCCCGTGGTACTGTCATTCCCGGTATCACTGTCCTACCATCTTAGGAGTGAGTCCTACCGAGTAACTTCCCTTTAGAGGTACGACTAGTGGTGCAATGCCACTTGAGATAGATTTTGTTACGGAGGCATAGATGAACATTATTGCTGCGATCAGACAGGAAGAACGGAATCTCGAGAAACAGTTACACCACCTGCAGAAAAAATTGGAAGGTGTGCGAGCGGCCGGAAAGGCATTAGGCGGTTCCGCTGGCCGGGAGCTACGCACGGTAAAGAAGCGGGTGCTATCCGAGGCTGGAAAGGCGAACATCATCAGGGCTGCTAAAAAGCGGTGGGCAAAGATTCGCGCGGAAGGAAAAACATTGGGCGGATCCGCCAGGCGTGAAGTAACCACCATCAAGAAGCGGGTGTTATCCGAGGCCGGGAAACGAAATATAGCCAGGGCCGCCAAGAAGCGCTGGTCAAAGTTTCGAGCAGAAGCCAAAAAAGCGGTGGCCTAGAAATTTTCCGGCCGCCAACAATATTCTGAAGTTCGTTGAACTACCCTGAAGTTCACGGACCTTTGTACCGCGCCGTATGCGGTGTTAAAGTTTATCAACGCTGTGGCGATATGGTGCAAGGGTTAGCACGCGGCCCTCTCAAGGCCGAAATCCGGGTTCGAATCCCGGTATCGCTGCCACTTTTTCAAAAAACTTGCACCACATGCAAATTACGGATCGGACCTCGGTAATGATGGTCCCCTCAAATCGCCATTATCGTGAGACGACAACTTCGAGTGGTTCAGACCGTTTTTGTTTTCGTCGCTGATCTCGCGCTCTCTCAATTTCTTTTACAAGTGACAACAACGTCGGCTTACGATCCAGCATTCGCAGAATCGTATCAGCGTTCTTATTCTGAATAACCTTTCCACTCTCCCAGCGCGTTATAACCTTCGGACCTTGATCAAAAAGACGCTCTAACTGCGCTTGAGTAAGGGATAGTTTCTTTCTAATGGCAAGGATTTGTCCCGGGGACAATAGACCAGTTAACCGACGAACCTCATTCTTCACTTCGATGGATATGGCACGTGCTTGGTCGGGAAGGAGGAATTCCTCGTTGCAATTCGAGCATCTAAGCATTTTTGTATTCGGTAACGTTACGATCTGACCATCGTACTTCGTTTCATAAGTCCTCTTGACCTTTTTAGCCGTGCCAGCTCCACAAACAGGGCAATTACTTGGCATATAAACCTCTCTAAAATCGTGCCGACTCATCAGCCTTAAACGAAATTACCACGGCTTTCCCGATGGCTATTTGAAGTTTGAGGTAAACCGTCTGCTCCTCATAAGTGATTCGATAAACGTCCTGCATGAAGCCGGGTCTGAATTCGGCTGGCATCGTCTTATAAACGTGAGTTGCGTCTAGGTAATCGCAAATGCACTCACATATGTCTTGATCGTCAAAACCTAAAGCAAACGCCCCATCCAGCGACGATCTTGTAATCCAATAGTGCCGGCTTGCGACCAATTTCTTGATCTCTGGGAGAGAACAGGTCGGACCAGACACAGCGATGATGGTAGCACCATGCTACCTAGCTGTTAACCGCTTCAAGACCGATTTTCAGGATTGTCCTGACAGTTCTAATTGCTGTTTCAAGGATCGCTAAAAAGCTCAACAAATATGCTATTCTCCTATTGGCCCTCTCAAGGCCGAAATCCCGGTTCGAATCCCGGTATCGCTACCAAAACCTTGCCAAAGCCTGCTAAAACGATGGATTATGACTGAGCACAAGCAAGCGTAAAGAAAACGAGCGCTTTTCCGCACGAGAGCGATCTCATAAACCCGGCCCACAATTAAGTACCAGTTAGGAGCGCATTTTGAATACTTACAACGTTACCTTGAAATATGAAGACCGAAAAACAGGTCCCGAAGGCCGCACGATGAAGATCGATGCGTCCAGCATCGGTGGTGCGATTGGAAAGGCCACTCGCGAATTGGTAAAAAGTTTGGATCGCAAGCAGCGTTTCGATATGAACAAGGGATTGAAAATCGAAGCTGTGCGAGTCACGACCGACAAGGGTGAGGCTCCTAAAGAAGAAGCGCCTACAGCACCAGAGCCGAGTGAGTAGTAAACCCTGCTGAGCCAATCCAAACCGGGCTGGTAACCACGTTACAACCAGCCCTGCTCACTATTTTGTTCGCGACCGGTCAGATAAAAAGTCGCGTTACCCGGGGCGGCCGACGCCCAAGGCGTCCGCTACGCGATTAATATAGTTAAACCAGGACGCGATGAGTGTGATCTGCAGAATTCCGCGATCGTCAAACCCCACTGCGCGGAGCGCCTCGTGGTCTGCCGGGCCACATTGCGTAGCGTCTTTCGTCAGCTTCACCACGTAATCGATCATCACGCGATCCTGCTCGCTGATGGGCGCAGTCTTGTAATCCCTTTGCAGCGCTTCAACCATTTCTTTATTCAATGTTACGCGACGCAGAAACTCTGCGTGTGACTCGATTCAATAATGGCAGCGGTTGGTGACCGACACCATGGTGGCAATCATTTCGTGTTGGTGGCGCGCCAGCGGCAAATCCGGAGACAGCAGGGCGCCATAGGTGCTGAAGGCATGGAAAAGTGCGTCGGGCAGCAGCGTGTGCGACGCGACGATGCCGGCCGCTTCACCCGCGTCGTCGACCACTGCGACGGGCGTGGCGTATTCGATAGGGTAAAGTTTGCGCTGCGACTCCATGGCGTGTTTGACACGCTCGTCTTCGTCCATGCGAACGGTTTTGATCCAGGTCATATCCACTCCAACGCGAATTAGTGTTTCTGCCTACGCCTCAGCATATAAAAAAATCGGCCGGATGGCTTCGATCATCCGGCCGCGATGCATTTGGGGTGCTTCAGGCCCGGCCGTATGCCGGACCGGAAGCGCGGTGTCCTGTATAACTTTTATAAGGCGAGCGTCGATTGCTCGCAATAATGCAAAAACACTACCAGGGTAGGACTCAGTTTTGGCACGCAAGGGCGGTGGCTTAGCCCATCGCAGCCTTTATCCCCTTAGCTTCGGTGCATTCGTAGCGGCCTGCCGCTAGATCCTTGAATTCTTCGTTTCTGCCACTGGGCCAATCGATGGTGACGCGCTCGATTTTGTCGCGTTTGCCGAGGCCGAAGGTGATCGGCAACTCCGACTGCGAAAGATAGCTGGAGCCGCCGTGCACCAGGCGCGACTGACTTTGCCCGTTGTAGAAAATGCGCATGCAAGCGCCAATGGCATCGCGATTCGATTTGGTGCCGATCAGGCGAAAGCGGATGCTGCGATTGCCTGACGATTGATCGTTACGAAACAAATACGCAGGCCCGTTGTTTGTGGTCATAAGCATGTCGAGATCGCCGTCGCCGTCAAAGTCTCCGTAAGCCAAGCCTCGCCCCACTTTTGCTTTCTCGAATCCGCCGCCAACTTCGCCGGCGACATCGCGAAATTTGCCGTAACCGCCATTGAGAAAGAGATGCGGGGGCTGCGCGTATCCAACATTGCCGCGAATGTTGCGCACTGTTTCGTCGATGTGTCCGTTGGCTACCGCGAGATCGAGGGAACCGTCGAGATTTAAATCCAGGAAAGCACAGCCAAAACCCAGAGAGCTTTTCGACGGGCCGCCGATGCCGCTTGGTTGTGAGATGTCATCGTAGGCGGTCGCCGAGACCGCACGATACAAACCAATCATTTCGTTATCAAAATTTGTGATGGCCACGCCGGGTCGCCCGGAATTGTCGAAATCGCCAGTGTCCACGCCCATTCCTGCGCGAGCCTTACCTTCGGTGCTGAAGGCCAACCCGGCTTCCACCGCAACATCTTTGAATTTTCCGTTGCGCAAATTGCGGTACAACTTATTTGGCTGCGTATCATTGGCCACCACGAGATCGGGCCAGCCGTCCTGGTCGTAATCAAACATGGCCACGCCGAGAGACTTCGAACTGCTGTCAAAGACTCCACTCGTGGCGGTGACGTCCTCAAACGTGCCGTCTCCGCGATTGTGAAACAGCCAGCAGGTGTTGCCGCGATACGCTTCCGGAGTGCAATACGATTTATGCGTGCCGTCGAGACTGCAAAACACATCGTGCTCCGGCGACCAGCGCACATAGTTGCATACAAATAAATCCAGCAAACCATCGCGGTCGTAATCGATCCATAAGGCGGAGGTGCTGAAACCTTGATGGTTCAGAAGCCCGGTGGCGCGCGTGACGTCCGTGAATTTACCATCGCCATTGTTGCGGAAGAGATGGCTCTGCCCCACACAGCTTATAAAAATGTCCGGGAAGCCATCGTTGTTGTAATCACCGACAGCCACTCCCATTCCGTACATTTCGATGTCCAGGCCGGCGGCGCGAGTAACATCCGTGAAAGATCCGTTGCGATTGTTGTGGTACAAACGCAGAGTCGATTTCTCGCGCTTGTGGCCTGGCCAATCCATGCCATTCACCAGCAAGATGTCTTGCCAGCCGTCGTTGTCGTAATCGAGAAATGCGCAGCCAGAGCCCAATGTTTCGGGCAGAAATTTTCCTCCGAAGGCTCCGCTATTATGTTGAAACTGAATTCCTGCCGCGGTGGTGACATCGACGAAGCTGAACCCCAGGGGCGTGGGTGGAGCGGCAAAAAGCCCGCTGAAGGGCCCGGCAAAAAAATTGTTCGGCGCGAAGGCTGTGTTAAGCGTAAAACCGCCAGCTGCGGCAACAAACCGGCGACGCTTCATGGAAGGCCACACATCATGGAAGCCCGCGCATCATGGAAGACTGACCAGCCCGTTGCGAATGGCGTACACCACTAACTCGGCCGTTTTGTGAACACCCAGCGCATCCATGATGTTGGCGCGGTGCACCGCCACGGTGTTGGAGCTGAGTCCCAGATCGACGGCAATTTCCTTATTGGATTTTCCCGCGACGATGTGCTGAAGAATTTCCAGCTCGCGAGTAGTGAGCCCGGAGCCGCGTTCGCCCTTAAGCGATGCGGGTTTGGAGACCTGCGGATCCAAAACAGCTTTGCCCAGCGCGACGGTTTTCACCGCGCTCACCAGATCAAGCTCCATCGCATTTTTTAAAACGTATCCACGCGCGCCGGCGTCCAGAGCCTGGCGCACCAGGGTGTCTTCGGAGTGCATGCTCAACATCAAAATTTCCACGCCGGGAAATTCCTTACGAATACGCCGGGTCGCTTCAATGCCATTGAATTCCGGAAGCGCGCAGTCCATCACGATTACCTGCGGGCGCAATTCGAGGGCCAGCCGAACGGCTTCGGGGCCATCACTCGCTTCCGCAACGACGGAGATTTCTGGATCATCTTCCAACATGCGGCGGAAACCGCGGCGCACCAGCGCGTGATCATCGACCAGCAGAACGGTAATTTTACGCGGCATGAGTTTGCAATTTGTCCTGGGGAATTTTCAAACGAACCAATGTTCCTCCCTGCGCAGGGTGCGAGATCTCCAGAGCGCCGCCAATCAATTCGGTCCGCTCGCGCATGCCCACCAGACCGATCCCCCGGGGAATATTTCCGTTTTGTGTATTCGCACCGCTAACAAATCCCTTGCCATGGTCTTCCACTTCCAGTTCCAGAGCATGCGGCAGAAATTTAAGGCGAATCCACGCCTCGGTCACACCAGCGTGGCGGCTAACGTTGTTAAGCGCTTCCTGAATGATGCGATAGAGATGAACGCCAGCGCCGGTGTCCACTGAAAATGGCTGACCGGATTTTTCATAGTGCAAACGAATGCCCGTCTGGCGTTCCACCGTAGGAATATACCAGTCCAGCGTGCTCTCGAGCCCCGCTTCTTCAAGCAAAACGGGATGCAGCGCTTGTGAAAGGCTCCGAATATTATTAAGGGTGGATTGCGCAATTTCGCGGACTTCTTGAAGATCCGCGCGCAGCGACGAACCCTCGGGTGCCTGATTTCCAGCACGTCCGAGCATGGCGCCGATGGCGGTCAGTACTTGTCCAAACTCGTCGTGCAATTCTCGAGAAATGTGCCGCAGCGTCGATTCCTGCGTGGAAATTAATTTTTGAGCGAGGTCGCTGCGCTGCTCGGAGAGTTCTGCGAGTCGCGCGAAAATCTGCCGGTTAGCACTAATCAGGTAAAGGCTGGTGAGCGCGATGGCAACAAGCGTGGCGGCCAGAAAAAGATAAAGCTGGCGTTGCACGCTGTCGTAAATGTGCGCGATGCGCGAAGCAGCTTGTTCCTCGCCTTCGTTATTTTCAACCAGCAGCCGCGATACGGCGGTGCTTAAAGCCTGCTGGCGGGCTTGAAGTGTGAGCCGGATTTGCTCGCGTGCTTCGGCTTCTTTACCAGCGCTCGCTAAAGCGAACATGCGATTCACCGCATCCCAGAATTGCGCCAGCGACTGGTTGAGATACAGACGCTGCTCAGGAGTACGATTCGCGCCGGCAAATTTTTCTTCGAGGTTCAGTGCGGCATCCAGGTCGGCGTGAATACGATCGAATTGCGCGGACCATGCGGTGAGCGGATAAGGCTCGGCAGCATCAAGCATGTCACGCATGGCCAGCGCGATGGAATTCAAATCATTCTGAATGCGAAGAAGCTGCAGCGAATCTTTGCGATTGCGGTCGACCATGTCGCTCTGCAGCCGACGCAAACCGGAAAGCTGCACGGTGATGTACGACGCGTAAGCCAGCACCGCGGCCAAGGTGATGATCAAGCCGAAAAGCAGGCCGATGGTCGGCGAGCGCTGCGAGGAGAGCTTCTGCGCGGGCTGCACCGGGAAAGAATACCTCAGGCGGCGATGCGGCGGCGCAATACGGCGACCAACACGATCATAGCGGCGCATCCGGCGAGCGGAACCAGCAAGCCCACTCGCAAAGTGTTGGCGTGTTGCGAAACAAATCCCACCATCCAGGGCATGGTCGCACCGCCCAATGCCGCCAGCGAAAACATCACCCCACCCAGTCGCCGAGCCCGTTCGCCATACCATTTGGAAAGCCAGGAAATAAAAATGGGATAGACGCTGGCAAGACCAAAACCAGCCAGCACCACGCCGAGAATTACCTGCGAACGTGTGGCGGCGAGGAGTAGACACATTGTTCCCATGCCCGAGAGCGCCAAGCCGGTAATCACCAGCCAGCTTTCTTTGGCGCTTGTGAGAATCAACGCGGAGATGCCGCGACCGGATAATAGGCCGGCCCAGAAAAACATCGGCATGACTGCGGAGGCGTTTCCCGTTCCGACTCGATGAGCCTGCTCTGCTGCCCAACCGGATATGCCGTTTTCAGTGCCGATGTATAAATAAAAGAGCAGCGCTAGCGTAGCAGGAACGTGGATCGGATGCGGCGAAGTGATTTTTTGTTCAGCCGACGCGGCGTCAGGAGATTTTGCAGATAGACTTTCGAATTTGATGCCCACAAAGACGATGCTCAGAAGTAGCGCGCTGGCGGCTATGGAAAGCAAAACTGCCGTAAAGTGATTCGCTCTGAGTCCCGCTAACAATAGAACCGGACAGATGATGGCGCCGATTCCCCAGGCCATATTTACCAAATTTAGAGCTGCAGCGCGCCGCGCCCCGGAAATTTCCGCGATGCAGAGATTTGTGGCCGGAATGGCTAATCCGAAACCGAAGCCGTACAACGCGGTCGCCAACAACGCGATGTAGTGACTCGCGCCGTTCAGGCCCGTAACTCCCGCAGCGATAAGAAAAAAGCCCAGCACCAGTGCGTCCCGATAACCGCGCATGGAGAGAATCGCGCTCGAGAGCAGTACTCCCAGCAGCGACCCAGTAAATTGCGCGGTAAAGAATAATCCCGCTTGCGTATCGTCAAGAGCCCAGCGCGCGATAAAAGTGGGAAGGCTGGGGCCGAGGATTGTGGCGGTCATGCCGCTGATTACGAAGCCTGCGAATAGCGCCGCTTGGAAAAACTTGAGGTGGCGAGCTTCGTTGGCACTGGAGGGCAACATGCGCGTTGTCATTTTGAGCGAGGTTAAGGCTGCGGGCAATGTGACAGTAGTCCTCCGTAGCGGTGGCGAATCAGTGTCCATTTCATTTCTAGAGCCATCCCAACTTTAGACAATGCGTGCCTCACACGCCGTCTTGCGTGTGGGGTTTCGCACTGGCGCGCTACCAACGTTGACATGAATTGAGACTTGCTGAAGTAATATTTGTGCCGGGATGAAATGCCATGATTGATGTTGGTTTGATCGGATTTGGTTTAGCGGGCCGCGCATTTCACGCCCCGGTAATTCGCGCCACGCCAGGATTGCGGCTGGCTGCGATTCTGCAACGCCACGGAAACGAAGCGGCGGAAAAGTATCCTGATGTGCGAGTGGTGCGCAGCGTCGAGGAGTTTTTGAATATTCGCGGCATTCGGCTGGTCGTTATTGCCACGCCGAATGAGACACACGCGCCGATTGCCCGGCAATGCCTGGAGGCCGGACGCGACTTAGTGGTGGACAAACCATTCGCCACCACATTGCAAGAAGCCGCGGAGCTCGTCGAACTGGCGCGAAAATACGGAAGACTCATTACTGTTTATCAAAACCGCCGGTTCGACGGAGATTTTCAAGCCATTCGCCAGATTGTTGCGGACGGCACGCTCGGGCGAATTGTCCGCTTCGAAACAAACTACGATCGTTTTCGGCCTGATTTGAAGCCTGGAGCGTGGCGCGAACGTGTTGGTCCAGGCGCTGGTATTTTGTTCGACCTCGCGCCGCACCTGATCGATCATGCGCTGGTGCTGTTCGGTCTGCCGGAAGCGGTTACCGCAGATGTGCGGGTGGAACGCGCAGTCGCGGTGGTCGATGACGCCTTCGACGTGATGCTGCACTATCCCGCCGGCATGCGCGCAGTGCTGCGTTCGACCATGCTGGCGGCCGCGCCGCGCCCGAGATTTGTATTGCATGGCACGCGCGGATCATTTTTCAAGCAGAGTTTCGATCCACAAGAAATAAATTTGCGTCACGGACATATTCCCGAGAGTGGCCCGTGGGGTGGCGAGCCTCAAGAAGATTGGGGAGTTCTTACCACCATGGAGAACGACATAGTTATCAAGCGCAGCGTGCCATCTGCGACCTCCGATTATCGCGATTACTACGCCAACGTGCGAGACGCGATTCTGGGCCGCGCGACGCTGGCAGTAACTCCCGAACACGCCTTAGACGTGATGCGCGTGTTGGAGATGGCGCAAGAAAGCAGCAGGACGCGCTGCACGATACCTTGGTAGAGTTGCGTATAATCCTGGCAGTAGTCCTGCAGGAGCGCTGCGTTGCCCAAGATAGAGTTAGCCCCCTCGATATTGTCCGCGAATTTCGCGCAGCTTGCCGTGGATGCCAAAGCTGCGCTGGAGGCAGGCGGCACGTTGCTGCACGTCGACGTCATGGACGGCCATTTTGTGCCGAATATTACGATTGGCCCGCCGGTAGTTAAGTCGCTGCGCGCCGCGATTCCCGATGTAATTTTCGATTGCCATCTGATGATTGAACGCCCCGACGAATTGATTCCCGCTTTCGCAGAAGCCGGAGCAACTTGGATCTCTGTGCACCAAGAAGCTTGCGTGCATCTGAACCGCACCCTGCATCTGATCGACCTGCACGGCTGCCAACCCGGAGTGGTGATCAATCCAGCGACACCTGTGACCATGCTCGATGAAGTGTTGGACATCGTTCACCACGTGCTGGTGATGTCTGTGAATCCCGGTTTCGGCGGGCAGAAGTTTATTCGCGGAGCGCTTCGCAAGATTGAGTCACTCGCCAACACTCGGGCAAAGCTCGGGCTGCATTTCAGAATCGAAGTGGACGGCGGCATCGCGATGGACACCGTTGCGGATGTGGTGCGCGCCGGAGCTGAGCTGCTAGTAGCTGGAAATGCCATTTTTGGAAGCGGCAACATCAGTGAAAATGTCCAAAAACTTCTGCAGGCCGCCAAGGGCGCAAAACTCGCGCGTGCTTGAGGATGTTATTGTTTAGTGCAGCTTGGATTACCTGGCTGAACTTGACCGTGTCCGACGCAGATTAATTAGCAGCACGCCGTCGTAATACAAATTTTTCCATCGCCTCGGCAAAACCTTCCTCTTCATTTGAAGTGGTAACGTAAGTCGCCGCTTTCTGTACCTCCGGGCTGGCATTGCCCATGGCAATGCTGATACCGCTTTTTCTAAACATCAACACATCGTTGGGCATGTCCCCGATGGTCGCGATTTGATCGACAGGCGTGTTCAAAAGTTCGGACATCGCCAGCACCACCTCGCCCTTATTCGCTTTGGGATGCGTCACGTCCAGGTAGTACGGCTGCGAGCGCGCCGCGGACGCTTGATTGCCACACGCTTCCTGGGTGTCTTTTTCGCAGCGTTGCACGGCCTCAAGGTCGTCGCTGACGCCCACAACTTTCGCGATGTTTTCCAGCAGGCCTTCAAAGCCGGGCACCACCACCGGCGGAAATTTAACCGTCCACTGCTCGCGCGCCACGTGCGGGGCGTTCACATCGCGCACATACCATTCGTGCCCGGTGTAAATCCAGACATCCAGTTTATGGTCGAGAATTATTTTGATAACTTTTTCCACCATCGCACGCGGCAGGAAATTCTCACGCACAATGGTGGTCAGATCGGGCTTGATGATAACGCCGCCATTGAAAGCGGCCAGCGGCTCATCGATTTTCAGCGGATCGATCAGCATGGCCATGCCGCGCGGTGGACGGCCGCTGGTGACGGCGAACTTGATGTCTGCGGCCCGCAATGCCATAACCGATTGAATAGCGCGCTGCGTCAGGATTTTTTCCTGCGTCACCAGCGTGCCGTCGACGTCGGCGATAACCAGGCGTATTGGTTTCTGAGGATTTGCGGGTGTCATGCTGTCCTCGTGAGCGTTACTGCTCCTGATAATTCCAGAGCAAGCCGCCATCAACAAAAATCGTCGTGCCGGTGATATAGCTGGATTCGTCGGAGGCCAGAAAAACCGCGACGGAGGCCACATCGCCCGGCTCGCCAAGTCGCTTGAGCGGAATGTTTTCGAGCAAAGCCTTTAGCTTTACCGGGTCGTTCAACAGCGCTTTGTTGATCGGAGTTTCGATTGCACCGGGCGCAATGGAATTTATGGTGATGCCCAGTGGCGCCAGCTCAATCGAAAGATCGCGGGTCAACATTTTGACGCCGCCTTTGCTAGCGCAATAAGAGGCGAAATGCGGAAAGGGCAACTCTTCGTGAACGGAACTGATGTTAATGATCTTGCCGCCGGCCTTGGCCTGCATCTGATGTTTGACGAAGGCTTGCGTGATGAAGAAGAGCCCTTTTAGATTTACGTTCAAAACGAAATCGTAATCCGCTTCAGTAACTTCCCAGAATTCAGCGCGCTTCTCTACGCCGGCATTGTTGATGAGCACATCGATTTCGCCCAACTGCCGCGCGGTTTCAGCCACAAAGCGCTGGCCATCCGCAAGTTTGGAGACATCCGCCTGAATCGCGGCAGCTTTCGCCCCGCTCGCGCGAAGCCCCTCAACAATTTTTTCCGTTCCGGGCTTATCCGAGAGATAACAGATCGAAACAGCAGCGCCCTCAAGCACAAATCGCTGCGCGATTCCGAGTCCAATACCTTGATTGCCTCCGGTGATGGCTACGACCTTGCCTGCCAGGCGATTGGACATTTCACCTCCCGGTCAATTTGCGCGATATGTGGAAAGGACTAGTTATAGAATACAAAATCGCCGCGGACTAATTTCTCCGGTGGACCCGAAACCTTTGATGATTCGCAGCAACCGAACGATCAATTAATTTTCAATAAACGATGGTTGCATGCGCCGGTGCCTACGCGACAGTGACTTCCGGGCTCAGATAAACGTCCTGAATGGCATTCAACAATTGCACGCCTTCTTTCATCGGGCGCTGAAACGCTTTTCGGCCGGAGATTAGCCCGGTGCCTCCCGCGCGCTTATTGATTACCGCGGTTGTCACCGCTTCCTCGAAGTCATTCGCGCCGGAAGCGCCACCACTGTTGATGAGCCCCGAACGCCCCATGAAGCAGTTGGCCACCTGGTAGCGGCAAAGATCGATGGGATGGTCGCTGGTCAGCTCGGTATAAATGCGCTTATCAAACTTGCCGTAACTGGAATCTCCCATGTTCAAAGCTGTGTAGCCGCCATTATTTTCGGGCAGCTTTTGTTTGATGATGTCGGCCTGAATCGTTACGCCCAGATGGTTGGCCTGGCCGGTAAGATCGGCGGAGAGGTGATAATCCTTGTCCTTCTTAAACGCGCTGTTGCGCAGGTAGCACCACAAAACCGTGGCCATGCCTAACTCATGCGCGGTTGCGAAAGCCTGGCTGACTTCCACGATCTGTCGTCCGCTTTGTTCGGAGCCGAAATAAATAGTCGCGCCCACGGCCGCGGCGCCCATGTCATGAGCTTCCTTCACGGTGCCAAAGAAAATCTGATCGGCTTTATTTGGATAAGTCAGCAACTCATTATGGTTCATTTTTACGATGAAGGGAATCTTGTGTGCATATTTGCGCGCCACTGCGCCAAGCACGCCGAACGTCGATGCCACCGCGTTGCATTGGCCTTCCATGGCTAGCTTGACGATATTTTCCGCATCGAAATAGTCGGGATTTTTCGCGAAGCTCGCCCCAGCGGAATGCTCGATACCCTGGTCCACCGGCAGAATCGATAGATAGCCCGTGTTCGCCAGACGGCCGCGCCCAAACATACGCTGCAAATTGGTAAGCACTCGAATATTGCGATCCGAAATCGCCCAGATGCGATCGATAAAATCGGGCGCGGGCAAATGCAAACGATCTTTTGAAATTTTAGGGGAATTGAATCCCAACAGATATTCCGTTTTAGCTCCCAAGTAGGTTTCGATTTTCCCGGTGCTTGCGCTGGTGGCCATTTAGTTCTCCTGTTTATTCGCGAATG
>DATNKL010000184.1:0-37908 GCA_035603415.1 Candidatus Acidiferrales bacterium | reverse complement strand
GCGCCGCTTGCGATTTCGCCATCCCCAATTCGATTCCCAATTGCGCCGCGTGTCGATTGGCCGCCACCACACTCCACAACGGCGGCGTACCGTCCACAATCGCCACCGCGCGCTCGCGAAGCGCAGCCTCGCCGCGCACCACGGCTTGCACAATAAAATCGGGAATATGAATGGCGGCAAAGGACATGACGGTTCAATCGCGAATTGGAAATAAAATTCAGCAAAATTATTTGCGTCCCGCGCTCCTCATTTAAGTTTCGCTTCCACAGGCAGGGCGTGCAGATAACTCCACATGGATTGCGCTGCAAAACTTTGCGTAGTACTGCGCTCGAAGCCCTCACTCGAATTGGCAAAATCTCGCCCCGCAAAATGCTTCTGAATAGAAACTGGCCCATTTTGCGCTCGTTGAAACCCATTTTGTGCCTGCTGAAAATTCACCGACTGAATGCGCGTATGCAGCATCTCCGCTTGAACATCCGAACCATCCAGCAATCGTGCATGCGGCAAGCAGGCATGCGGCAAATACCCATCTGCCAAACCGCCATGTGCCAAGCATTCATGCGCCAAAGATCCATGTAAACGTCGCGAAATTCCTGCCGTATTAATTTCTGCAGTGTTGTCTCTAACGTTGCCTTCCACCGCGCCCGACCACTTCGCCCCCTTCATGCTCATCCGCAAAACCAACGAAGCGCACGTTTTCGCGTTGGACTCCTGCTCCAGCACCAGCAACACCGTCGATGTATCTTCCACCGACCGCCGGAACCGAAACCACGCATTCAACGGCACATGCCGCACCGTCTCCGGCGCCACATCGCTTAGATCCAGCGCAACAAATCCAAAACCCCCGCCCTGAATCACAAGATCGGCGGCACGCAAAGATTGATCCAGACTCCGGCAGCGCACCCACAACAATTGCTGCAGCTCCACCCCCGCGGCTTCCGCGCTTCGCGGATCAAACGAATCTCGCGCGTCGATCAACGCGCACACTTCCGCCTCCGCCGTCCTTGACGCCAAAGCCGAAAGCAGCACCGTAGTCCGCCCCGAACACGGCGGCCCGCAAATTTCCGTCAACGCCCCGCGCGGAAAGCCTCCCGCCAAAGCATCAATCTCCGGAATCCCCGTAAGCACCGTTTCCACACTCTTGCGGTCGCGATACCCGAACGGGGAAACCACCCGTCCAGCAAGGGAAAGTTCGACATCAGAGCGGAGAGTAGCGAGATTGGAGCGCATGGAAAATACTCGGGACCCAAAAACGATATTCGCTTTTTGTTCGCCCTAACTGCATTCTGTAAAATTCCCGCGCTCCTGTCAAGCCCTTTACTTTTTTAGTGGTGATTAGTTCCGATTACCACATCCATCGACCAGGTCCGCGACACGACACTCTGCTCCGAAATTTTCTCGAATCCCGTTCGCGTTTCTACCACCTGCGGGGCAGCGTTGAGCAGACCGTGGATTGGTAATCACATTGCCTGTCCTTGATCGCCGGATTACGATGATGCGCATGCTTGAAACCATCGCTCACTATCGTATTCGGCGCAAAATCGGTGAAGGTGGGATGGGTGTTGTCTACGAGGGTTGGGATCAACGTCTGGAACGCGCTGTCGCAATTAAGACCATTCGCGAGGCAAACGAAAGTAGCGACGCGCGCAAGCGATTATGGCGCGAAGCGCGATCGCTTGCGCGCGTAAATCATCCCGGGGTTTGCCAGGTTTTCGACGTTATCGAAGACGGCGACGCTCTAGTCCTGATATTGGAATTGCTGGAGGGGCAATCGCTGGCGGACCGGCTCGCGGGCGGCACGATCAGCGCCTCGGAAGCGGTCGGCATCGAGCGGCAAATTCTGGAAGCGCTGCAAGCACTTCACGACATCGGCATTGTTCACCGCGATTTGAAACCCTCCAACGCTTTCTTGACTCGACACGGCGTCAAGCTGCTTGATTTCGGTTTGGCACGATCCGCCGATTCTGCAACCGCCGGTAACATTGATCAGGCCGTAACAGCAACCATTGTGACGGCCACCGGCGTGATTGCTGGCACCCCGCAATACATGGCGCCCGAGCAGGCCAGCGGCCGCAAGGCTGGTCCAGCAGCGGACATTTTTGCGGCTGGTTGCATTCTTTATGAAATGCTCACTGGGAAGCAGCCCTTCGGCGGTGATTCCTTTGTCGATGTCCTGTACGCGGTCTTGCATCATGATCCACCACCGCTCAGTGGATCTCCAGAAATCGAAGCACTTGATAAGCTGATCCGGCGGGCGATGGCCAAGCGTCCCGAGAATCGATACTCTTCGCCTCGCGAGATGTTTGACGCAGTGAACGCTATATCGCTGTCAGCCAGCACCGTAACTACCTCGCAAGCCCGAATTGTCACGCGACTGATTGCACTTCCATTCCGCATCTTGAAAAGAGACGCGGAGACGGACTTTCTTGCCTACAGCTTGCCGGACGCGATCAGCAATTCACTCTCCAGCATCGACAGCCTCATCGTGCGCTCCAGCCAGGTGGGTGCGATGTTCGAAGGTATCGCGGACCCCAAACGAGTGGCCGTTGAAGCAGATGTTGACGCTATCCTGACCGGTACGCTGTTGCGCGCGGGCGATCGCATTCGCCTCACCTGCCAGCTTGTTGAAGCTCCGGGCGGCACAATGATTTGGTCTGATTCGGCAACTTCCTCCATACAGGATCTCTTCAACATCCAGGATGAATTGTGTGACGGAATCGTGCAGTCTCTCAGGCTGCCCTTGAATGACCGCGAACGTTCTATCTTTCGCCGGGACGTACCCACTAGCGCTAGAGCATACGAGTATTATCTTCGTGCCAACCAGATTGCAGCTACGAAATCCCTGGATGATATGAGGTTAGCGCGCGACATGTACCTCCAGTGTATCGATGAGGGACCAGATTACGCGCCGGCGTGGGCGCGACTGGGACGCACTTACCGATTCATCGAGAAATTTGGCGAGGACAGCGATGGCAATTTTAAGCGAGCTGGCGAGGCCTTTAATCATGCATTTGCTCTTAACCCCGACCTCACTATCGCGCACAATCTTTATACTCCGCTTGAGTGTGACCAGGGTCGCGCCCAACAGGCCATGCTGCGGTTACTCGATCGAGCACGATTACGGCGAAACGATCCCGATTTGTTTGCCGGCTTGGTTCAGGCTTGTCGTTATTGCGACGAGTTGGAGGCTTCCATTGCTGCTCACCATCGTGGACGACATCTCGATCCCCACTTAATGACCAGCGTTGAGCATACCTATTTTCTGCTCGGAGACTATTCCAAAACGCTCGATTGCTACGGGCAAAAGGTCGGTTACTACCTGGATTGCGCTGCTCTTGTTGCCCTCGGTGAGAATAAAACGGCCCTTACCAGGTTGCGCGAACGCGACCGAATGGTTGGCGCAGTTGGCCCAATACAAGCACTCATACGATCTTTGCGCGCCTATGTCGAAGGCGACTTCCAGGAATGTCTCAAAGCGATAGAACTCGGCGAGTCTCTGACCCGCAGCGATCCTGAAATTTTGTACTACATGGCACGCCACCTCGCTCGCATGAACGAGCAACAACGAGCCATCACCACTCTTTCCAGAGCCATCAATGGAGGGTTTCTTTGTGCGACGGCTGTTTCCCGCGATCCATGGTTCGCATCTCTGCGCCCCTCGCCTCATTTCGTTGAACTCATGCGCAACGCCGAACTACAGCGCTGCAAAGCGCATGCTGCGTTTTTGGAAGCCGGTGGCGAACAACTGATCAGCGTTATGTAAAAGAACATTCGGCAACCCAAGTCTTGATTTCACAAAGGTCGCAGTCGTTTCAGCGCCTTCAGTATCAATGCGAATTCTTTCCCGCCTATGGACACGAACTCCACGCCCATACCTCTGCCCGCTATTGCATTGCGAACCATCGCATCAAGTTTCAGTTCGCCCTCAACCATCGCGAAAATCAATTTAAGCGGGGTTCCCACCGCGACGATTTCGTTCGTAACCAGAAATGCGCCGGACGCGCTGAAATCCAATACCCGGGAAGTGTGCCTCTGCTTCTCAAACTTCCACGACACCCACATTCCTGTTGGCGTGGGCACACGGCGATCTTTTCTTCTTTCGGGCCCGGACCGCGGTCTCGTTCGCCGCTCAGTTTTGTCAGCTCGCAATTTCAATAACACTTCCCTGATTCTTTAAATGACATTCGATTTTACTTCAATTAATGAAGTCTCGAGCCTCCGATAAATCCCGTTGCCGGAAATTGACAACCTCAAATCCTTCCACGTGACGCCCGCTTGCAGTTGTCTTTCTCATGGTTCTCTCTGTTTATCTCTGGACATCTCTCTAGACATCTGCGCATAGTGGCGATGAGCTAATTCGCGATAGCAGGCTCTGCTGCCTTCAATAACCTCCCCGCGTTGGCAACCGTAAAACGCCGGCCGAAGCCGGCGCCACCGGTCCGCCAAGCCCTAGCAGCCTTTGAACGAAATAAAAGCCCCAAGCGCATTAGGCAATTTCGGAGTAAACGGGTCGAATCCGAACGACTTCGACACATCAAACCCCGCAGCTTTGGCCGCGTTGATGTCGGCGAAGGGCGTCAGCGCCGCAACCGCCTGCTGAATGTGCGTCCAGCACAGCGTCCGTTCGTAACCATTATTGTTCGGAGGATCCACGCTCTCCGCGATTCCTTGTGCACCTGTAATCTTCTCGATAGGCCCGCCATCCTGCGCTGCAACTCCCGGACCCACGATTCGAGCAAGCGTGCGGTGATCGCTTTCGATTCCCATTATTCGGGCTGCGGTTACCCGCAAGTCCGCGGTGCTGAAATTACGCACACCCACGAGATACGCCGCGATAAACGCATCTTCCAACGTGACCAGTACGCTCAATGTCGTCTGCGCATCTTCGAACATCCCTGCGGGATAGAAAAACGATTTAAATGGCGAAGGCTCGTCCGTCGCCGATTTCTCGAGCAGGTAATGCGACATTTCTTCCTGGCGCGCCGCGCGTAGATAACCCTGATCATCCGATGCCAGCCGCTTGAAAAACGGAGCATTCTCGATGATGTTCGTGTACGTGGTGACTGCCAGAGCCTCGGCAATTTCCGCGGCGATCAGAATGTCCCGGTCGCCTTTCTTCAAATCGTCGCTATCTCCGTTATGGCCGTCATGCGCAAAACCCGAAGCTGCCATCACACTCGAAGACCCCAACGTCAGAAGACTCCCGATTCCTGCGACGCCAAAAACTCCGGCGATCCCACCTCGCCTCAAAAAAGCTCTACGGCTTGTTCCCGTTTCGTCCTTTACCTCTGCGCGAACTTGTAGCTTTTCTTCTTGCGTGCCCATGGTTCCGGCTCCTTTCGAATTTTTTCTCGGGATATTCAGGAACGAGGCGCTCTCGCGCGACTCACCCCAGCGGCGTTCCCTTGTTGAGCTATACGCCGGAATTTACAAGTTGGATTAACCGCAGGAAAACCTGAGGAGTTCAGATCCAGGGTCATCGATAACAATACGTCTCAGCATCTCAATCAATACAATCGCTCAGTAGTAAGAATCGGACGGCCCTTTGTACTCCTGGATGGTATTGCCGCCGTCGATCACCATCATCTGCCCGGTGACGTACGATGCCGATTCGCCAGCAAGAAACGCGATCGCAGCGGCCACTTCGTCCGGACGGCCCGACCGGCCCAGAGGCGTATTCTTACCAGCAATAATTTCCTCCGTCGTTGAAGACGCCGTTTCAATCCACCCAGGCGCTACCGCATTCACAGTAATTCCCTTGCGGGCCACTTCCATCGCCAGGCTGCGGGTCAGCCCCACCATGCCAGCTTTAGCAGCACTATACGCCGTTGCGCGAGGATTGCTGACCAGCGGCCCGGTGACCGACGAAACATTCACGATACGCCCATAGTTCGCGCTCAACATCGACGGCAGCACCGCTTTCGTGACATTAAAAGTGGTCTTCAGGTTCAGCGCCATGCTGTAATCCCAATCCTCTTCGCTAAGCTCCGCTAGAGATACCGACAGAGTCTGATCAGGATTGCTGATCTGCGTCATGCCCGCATTGTTTACCAGGATATCGATGCGCCCATACCGGGCGAGGACTTCACGAACCAGCCTGTCAGTGCTCGCGTGATCGCGGAGGTCGGCGGGCAAAGCAAAAACATCGGCCTTCTCCGCCGCCAGTTCGCGTGCCCGCTCTTTGATCCTCTCGGTCGTCGAAGTGATTGCAATTTTTGCCCCTTGTTGTGCCAGCACACGAGCTGTGGCAAATCCAATCCCAAGCGCGCTGCCCGCACCGGTGATCAGCGCAACTCTCCCGGAAAAATTCATTTTTAGTCCATCCCTCGTTTCCCCAGAGCTTCAACCGAACGAATCGAATCCTAAACACTAGCACCTTCAACGCAAGATTCGTGTAGTGAGGTGTGTTTCCCGTAGTGTCGTGCGTGAAAATCTCGCGTGCGATTCCATGGAATTAGAGGCTGAGTAATCGTGCGTGTGAGAACCACTTGCTAACGGGTATTCATGAGAGAAGCTCGGTTGTAGGTGATGATACGAATGATCAAAACCTACTTCAAAGGGGGGCGACCTTTTTATAAACGTGTTTATGAGGCAGTGGAACAATTTGCCGGCAAATAATCCCGTTGCCCACAGTTGTGCGCTTGTTCCATTCCATCGGTTGCGGTATGCGGGCGCTTATAGCGATGCTTTGGTTACCGATTGCACGGTCTTCACCGCGCATAGTGCATGATGCTCGATCACACCCGAGAACGACAACCGTCCCAGGCCTCGCGAGAAAATCGCACGCAAACCAGTCCGACTGCTGCCCTCTGCCTAACGCCCGCCCTCCGAAAGAACTAATCCAGATCTTCGTGAGTCCAGATGCGCTCGGCGTCGCTAGTGGCCGCGAAGCCAGGCTCCGTTACAACCGTATGGATGTGATTGCCGGATTGGCTTACTACGATCGCGAAGTGGAGTGGCGGTTGGCCTGTGCTAATCAGCGTCATCGTTCCCGTACAATCCGCGTTCACCGCATAAGCGCCGGTGCTGGGACTCCAGACCACCGGAATGTTGCCGTTGATCGCCACTGCGGCCACCTGCGTCAGCTCGCCATTGCCGTCGAACGTCGTTTTGGCAATGCCATCAACGAGTAGTGGCCCGCCCGGCGTCAATATTTGGCCGTGAATCGTAAACGCGTACGTTCCCCTGATGGTCGAGTCCGTACACTCCCTCGCCCGCGCCTGTACCTCTGACGACGTTGCTAAAGCCAGCATCACTAGAATAAGACCGATGCGGAATTTCATGTTGCCTCCAAAGTTTTGTGGGTGGCCTTCAGCTTCACCCGGATTCGAGCCCGCATGCTGTCACTCGCTCATCCAGCAAACAATAGAGAGCGCCTGTAGATTGCCTGTAGGATTCGTGACCAAGCAGGCCCCCAAAGGTACAATTAGCGTAAGGTTGCGTTAGCCGGGGTTTCCATGCCTTCAGAGATAGTCCGACTGGGACCATTCGTCTTGGACGTAAGTCGATACGAACTGACTTGCGGCGGGAAACCGGTGCGCCTCGAACGCATCCCGATGGACCTCCTGATCCTCCTGGTCCGCGAGAACGGCAGATTGGTCGGCCGCGAGGAGATCATCGAACGCCTCTGGGGCAAAGACGTTCACTTCGACACCGATAACGGCATCAACACAGCGATCCGAAAAATCCGTCGCGCTCTCAGCGAAGACTCGGAAAAACCCCAGTACATCGAAACAGTGCAGGGCAAGGGCTACCGCATCAAGATCCCACTCGAGTTGGCGATCAGTAATGATGACAAAAGTCCTCCGCCAAACCCCTACGTTTCCCCCACTCCAAGCGGAATCGGACAAGCAGTGTCCACCCAGCCTGTACCCACCGGGCGGATGTTCACTACCAGGAATCTCGTTTTACTGGGATCGGTCGTGTGGGCTCTCGCGCTGTCTTTTCTGTACTACAGCCATTCACTCAGATCCAACACCGTTCACCCGGCTGTAACCCCTGCCGTCACAAACATTGGCGAAAAATATACGCCCGCTCTTTCTCCCGACGGCCAGCATTTGGCCTTCGTTTGGAACGGCGGAGCTGGCCCTCATTTCAGCCTGTATGTGAAAGTCGTCGGCACTGAGGAATCGCTGCGACTGACTAACCAACCATCGCTCGACTTTAATCCCGTCTGGTCCCCTGATGGCCGTTACATAGCATTCTGTCGCATTTTAAAGAACGCAACAGGCGTTTACATCATTTCGGCGTTGGGTGGTGCCGAGCGCAGAGTGCAAAACACTCTTTGGGATGATCAAGAATTCGACGAAATCTTTCGCTTCGGCCGCCTCTCGTGGTCACCCGATGGCAAATTATTAGCTTATTCTGACCATGCATCCCCTAACGGACCTTCTTCCATATTCCTGCTCTCGCTCGATTCACAAGAAGTTCGCAGGCTCACCTCGGCGCTGCGTTCGCGAGGGGATTTCAGCCCTGAATTCTCCCCGGACGGCCAAACATTGGCTTTCGGCAGAGATTCCCAAGGAGTCCAATCAATCTACTCCATCCCAGTTTCCGGAGGAAAGGAACAACGTCTTACGTCTGACACTGCACAGAAATGGGGGCTTGCCTGGACTCCTGACAGCCGCGAAATAGTTTTCGCAAGTATTGGTTGGCTTTGGAAGATATCTCGTCAGGGCGGCGAGCCTGAAAAACTGCAGTTTGGTCAAGACGGCTTCCAGCCTTCGATTAGAGGCAACCGCTTGGTCTATGTGCATCTCAAGTTCAATAACAACATCTGGAGGCGCAACCTTAACTCCTCCGTTCCGGCCAGCGCTCCCGATAAGTTCATAAGTTCCACGAGAATGGAAAGTGGTCCTCAATTCTCGCCCGATGGCAGTAAGGTTGCCTTCGAATCTACCCGCAGCGGCGCTTATGAAGTTTGGCTGTGCCGCAGCGACGGACGCAGCCTCATGCAGTTAACCCACTTCGGTCCTTCGGTTACCGGGACCCCGCGTTGGTCTCCCGATGGACAGCAGATTCTGTTCGATTCTCGTCCTGCTGGAAATTCGGACATCTTTGTCGTCGATGTCCAGGGTGGCCCTCCCCGTAAGCTTACCAGCGACCCTTCCAACGAAGGCGTGCCAAGTTGGTCGCGAGACGGCCATTGGATATATTTCGCATCAGATCGCAGCAGTACTTGGGAAGTCTGGAAGATGCCTTCCAAAGGTGGGCCCGCAATACAAGTAACGCGTCACGGTGGATTTGCGGGGTTCGAATCGCCCGACGGAAGATTCTTATATTACGCAAAAGGCCTGGCTGTTCCTGGATTATGGCGCATTCCAACTAATGGCGGCGAAGAGGTTGAGCTCATCAGTTCTCTGGAAGCGGGTTTCTGGGGTTATTGGGCGGTAGTCGAGAACGGCATTTATTTCCTCGACACCACCTCGAAACCCGGCATCGCTTTCTACGACATCGCCACTCATCGCATTAGCCGCGTCTTCGATCTGGAAAACCGCCCGGCCCGGCAAGCCCCCGGATTGGCCGTCTCTCCAGACAAAAGGACCATCCTGTACACACAGTGGGACGCCACAGACACCGACATTATTCTCGTCGATAATTTCCGATAAAGAGGTCATCAGGCATATCCGATATGTGCTTTCAGAATAATTGTACTTTCCTGACTGACGCATTCGTCATCCACTGCCGCGAAAAAATGCCTCACTGAATGCGAATCGTCGCCTTCCGAAATAACCACGGGGCCAGCTTCGATACAGCTTTCTCTGCAAACGAACTACATGGATGCCGTTATTCCCTTAGCATTCCGAAAATGATTTAGTGCCATGCTGTATAGTTGTGGCTGCGCCCTAGTTTTGCTCGGAGGTCGCGTAAAACCCGTAACTTGTCCGGGATTTTTTGACTCAGAAGTCAGAAGGAGGAGGATCCGATGTCGGCTCCCTTGTTCCGCGTGTATCCAGAGCGTGTCGAGCGAGCCCGCCGCAACCCCGTCCTTCAAGTGGTTCCGGCGATCATCGTTGTGGGTCTTCTGGGCATCGCCGGCGTCGGTTTTGCCTGGAGCTCTGCAGTACGTGCCAAGAATACTCAAGCTGCAAATTATTACAACTTACTTGAGAAGCGCCTGGTAGAAACCGAGCAGACCAACGCGCACCTCCGCGGCCAACTCAGCGTCGTCGCCGGCCGCCTGCAACTCACTCCCGAAGAGGAAGCCGAGGCTGAGCACATAGCCGAACGAGTCCGTGGCATGGACGCGCGGCAAATCGCGAAGCTCGATGCCGACTTGCGCCGCGAACTCAGCGCGAAGGCCAGCGCCATTGAACTGGACACCAAGGTCAGCAGCAGCGACCTCGAGCACGTCACCGCGAAGTCCCGCCGCGAATTCGCCGCCGTGCGCAAGGAAATCGACAACGCGAAAAAAGAGTTACAAGCCACGGCGGAAGATCTAAACAAACAACTCAAGCGCAAACAGAACGAGATCGAACTGCTACGCACCGCCGGCCAGCATACCGATTATGATTTTGCGCTGAACAGAAAAGGCGCAAAAAGCACCGTCGCCGGCGTTACCATCGAGCTGCAAGATTCTAACTTGAAGAAAAATCAATTCAATATGACACTTGTTTTTGGCGCTACACGGTTGGTGCAAAAAAATCGCTCGCTCGATGAGCCGATTTTTTTCTACCTGCCTAATGACACTGCACCGATGGAGTTGGTCGTGGATAAACTGGCGAGGCATCGCGTGTCCGGCCGCCTTATTGTTCCCAAGTCAAGTTTTACGACGGCCAGCGCCACACCGACTCACCCATCGCCGCAGCTGCGCACTTGAGGGAAAATGTCGCAGTACCAGGAACGCATCGGATCGGACCGCCGCGTCCACCAGAGGCTTGATGACGCGCGTGCCAGCCTGGTGGAGTTGGGCGAGAACAACAGCGGCATCGTCCTCAATATTAGCGAAGGTGGCATGGCCATCTTGTCTGCCGAAGATATGGACGCAAATGGCCTTCGCAATTTGCGCTTTCAGGCCCCGGAATTTGAGCATTGGATTGAGACCACCGCGGACCTTGCCTGGATCAGTGACTCCAAAAAACAGGCCGGCATACGTTTTAAGGAATTGAGCGAGACTGTTCGAACCCAGCTGCGAGCGGGAATTTCCATAGCGAAAACACGCTCCAGATGGTCAGAAACAAAACAAGCTGGCACCATTGTAGAAAACCGCGCAGAGATAACCGAATCCACGTCGGCGTCAGTCGACGTGCCCGATTCAGCAATACTCGTCGTAGCCGAACCTACACAAGTCTCCAGCGAGCCGAACACGAATCCTCTCGTGGAAAAAATTGTCGAAGATGAAGGCTCGGAAGCGCGCTGGGAAATTGACACAAAGGAAAAGGTGGCCTCGTCCGCAGAAGCAAAACAAGATGCCCGCGCACAGCCGCTCAACTCCGCCGACTCAAAACCGCAAAAGCCATCCGCGTTGGCGACCGGTAACTTCAGGCCGTCCTCTCTTACGCCGCAACAAAACGCGCTGGCAGAAATCCGCTTCCGCAACCTTGTCGTTAACAGTGGGGTAAAGCAGTCCAGCGCCGACTACCAAGGCATATCTGACAGCCTTCATATTTACTCCTATGGCAAATGGATCGCCGTCGGCGCGATTGCACTCTTAGCGTCGCTGCTCGCCTTCCTGGTGGGATGGATTCTGGGCGACCCCAGTCGCACAAAATTAGGACATTAGCCGCCAAAATCGGCCGAGCCGGATTTTCTCCACTCGCCTTTCCTGAGCTCGTCTCTGTTCTGAAACTGCGTTGCCGGTTGACTTGACTGTGGAATCGCCACGAATCCAGCTATTCCCAACGAAAAATTTTCGCTGACACCGCCGTGCACACCACAAATCCCAAGGCCAATGCCGCTAAGTCGCCGATGTGTGCCGACCACGCATCACCCGTCCAGATTCCCTGAAGTAAACGCACCGCATACGTCAACGGCAGCACCCGCGACACCGCGTGAGCCGCCGGCGGCAACGCCGCCACCGGCACGAACAGTCCCGACACTCCGAACATTGGATAAAAAATTATCGCGCCAATCGGCTGCGCAAACCGCGCCGTCGGAACTATGCTGGCGATCAAAAACCCGATCGACAGAATGCTGCAAGTACTGATCAACAGCGCAATCGTGAACGAGAACAACGGCGCATGCACCCCGACCGGGTAGTACCGTTTCCCCGCTAGCATCATCAACAGCAGGGTAGCGACCGTCAGTATCAGTTTCACGATCACGTGAGCGCTAAGAATCGTCTGAGGACGCAGCGGCGTAGCGCGCAGCCGTTTCAGTATCCCGCCTTCGCGGTAAATCGAAATAATCGTCACCAGCGACAGTACCGTGCTGACCGCGATCAGCAGCGACGCCAGCACCGGCAGCCCCACCCGCAGGAACCCGCTCGCATTCAGAGCTTGCGGCGAGACTCCGCGCCCGACAACTCGACCCACAACAATAAAAATTACTACCGGTACCACAATCGTCCCGATTGCCCCCAGCGGCTCACGCATGAAAATCTTGAGTTCGATCCACGTCAATTTCCACAGTCCACGCAGCATCATTTTCAAGCCTACTCTCGAATCGAATGACCAGTCAGCTTAAGAAAAACATCTTCAAGGTTCGGAAGAATAGTCCGGAAATCCGTAACTCGCATCCCATTCTCGGACAAACAGCGAATCACCTCGGTCACCAGTTCATCGCCTCGCCCACGAATGGTGAACCTCGAGCCACCGTCATTTTCCACCTCAACTCCCGGGATACTCCGAAAGCGCTCTTCGGCAAGTGGGTCGTCCGTTGCAAGAACCACAGTCCGCTCCGGGCAATGCCGCCCCACGAGCCTCTCCGGGCTATCGACATCAATGATCCGTCCGTGCTCGATGATTGCCACGCGGTCGCACAACCGTTCGGCTTCCTCCATCAGATGCGTGGTCAAAAACACCGTCTTGCCCCGTTCGCGAATCCCGCGCACCAACTCCCAGATGGCGCGTCGCGCCTGCGGGTCCAGCCCGGTGGTCAGCTCGTCAAGAAACACCACTTCCGGATCGTTGATCAGCGCCAGCGCAATAAACAGGCGCTGCTTCTGCCCTCCCGAAAGATTCATAAACCAGGCGTTTCGCTTATCGCTCAACCCCAGCTGTTCCAACAGCCGTTCGCCGTCCACCGCATTTTTGCGGTAAAGCGAAGCCCACAGGTCTACCGCCTCCCACACCTTGATGCGCTTTTGCAGCTGCGCCTGCTGCAGCTGCACCCCAATTCGCTCCTGTAGCTTATACACCTGACGAAACGGATCGAGCCCCAGAACGGAAATCGTGCCGTGGTCCGGCGTGCGCAAACCCTCAATGCACTCCATCGTGGTGGTCTTTCCTGCCCCGTTGGGCCCGATCAACCCAAAAATCTCGCCGTCCTGCACCTCAAAAGACACTTCATCGACCGCCACCGTAGCGCCGTAGGTCTTGCACACTTTAGAAACTTGAATGACCGCGCCCATGCTGGTTCTATAACAGTGACGTCACTGAACTGGACCGAAAGTTATATCACGGACTCAGCTTCCCACCTGAAAACCCCTCGCCACCCGTGCGTGTGCTTTTGACTCAAATCAATTGTCTGACTGGCTTGCAAGCCAACGACAGCCTGAACGATCAGAGAATCTCCAACTTATATTCCAGGCCTTTGACCTCACCAACAAAACGAACTACGGCAGCAACTTCCACAATACCAATACTTCGGCAGCCTTCCTCACTCCCGAGGGCTTCATCAACCCGAGCAGTTCGTTCACTCCGCGCGCATTCGTTGGAGAATTTGGCGCGCGGTTTACATGCTAAGCGGGCGAGTACTCAAACTAATTAACTAAAACCGGGGCTGGTTCACTTGAACCAGCCCCGGTTTTTTTGTAGCGCGTATTGCGCTTCGACTGGGTTTCGTGCTAATGCATAGAAGCGCGAGGTATCAGCATGGCTCCCGCCAAATCCGACCTTCCCCAGGGCACCCTTGATCTGTTGATCTTGAAAGTCGTTGCCTTCGGCCCAGTGCACGGCTACGCCATCGCACAGCGGCTAGAACAAGTTTCGCGCGGCGTAGTCCAGGTCCCGGAAGGGTCACTCTACCCCGCGCTGCATCGCCTCGAAAACCGCGGCCTTCTCGCTGCCGATTGGAAAGAAACCGAGACCGGGCGCGAAGCGAAGTTTTATCGCTTGACGCGAAAAGGGCACAAGCAGCTTGCCACCGAGGCGGCCGACTGGCAGCGTCTAATCGATGCCATTGGACTGATCCTTGGGATGGCCGATGGCGGTGCGCGATGAACCGGTGGACGCGCCTATCGCACCGAACGCAAATGGAAGCGCAGCTCGAAAAAGAATTGACCTTTCATCTCGAACAGCACACCTCGCAGTTAGTCGCCCGCGGCATAACTCCGAACGAAGCACGACGACAAGCACGGCTTGCGCTCGGCGGTCCTGAACAGGTCAAGGAAAAGTGCCGCGACGTGCGCGGCACGCGATGGCTGGAAGATTTGCTGCAGGACACCCGCTATGCGCTTCGCACCTTCTGGCGAAAGCCTGCCTTCACGGTGGTGGCTCTCCTGATACTTTCTCTCGGCATCGGAGCCACCACCGTCATGTTCGCGGTAATCAACAGTGTTCTGCTAAGGCCGCTGTCTTACCCGGAACCCGACAGACTTGTCACGTTGCGCGAATCCACCGAACAGATTGGCGAGCTTTGGGGTGTTTCCAATCCTGATTTCATCGACGTCAGGCGCGCGAACCAAACGCTCGCGTTGGCCGCCTGGACTTATGCCGGCGGCACCATCAGTGCGCCCGGCGAACCTGAGTACGTAAACGGCCGACAGATCTCCGCCGAATTATTCTCCACGCTCGGCATCTCTCCCGCACAAGGTCGCGCATTTCGGCCCGATGAAGACCGCCCAGGCGCACCGGCCGTCGCCATCGTCAGTTATGGATTGTGGCAGCACCTCTTTGGCAGCGAACCGAGCACCATCGGCAGGTCGCTCGTTTATGAGGGCAAACCGTACACCGTCATCGGCATCGCCCCCGCGGGCTTCCAGTTGGATGGCGACGCGGAGATCTTCACTCCGCTGCAGCAAAGGCAAACCACTGACCCGCGAATGCAAAATCGCGCCGCACGTTTTCTGCGCGTCATAGCTCGTTTACGACCGGGCTTTGCCTTGTCCGACGCGCGCGTTCAGCTCGCGCTGATTGCACAACATTTGGCTCAAGAATATCCCAAGTCGAACGCCGGCCTCAGCATGACCGCCTACCCGCTACAAAAGGAGTTGGTCGGAGATATTGGCTCAACGCTCTGGCTGCTCCTGGGGGCGGTCGGCGTGGTGCTGCTCATCGCCTGCGTGAATATAGCCAGTCTCTTGTTGGCGCGCGCCGTTTCACGCGAGCGCGAGGTTGCCGTGCGCGTCGCGCTAGGTGCTGGCCGCGGCCGCCTGACGCGTCAATGCCTCACGGAAAGCGCTGTGTTAGGCCTTGGCGGAGGCATGCTCGGCGTGGTACTCGCATTCGTCAGCGTTCATCCCTTTGTTGCCTTTTGGCCGGGCAGCTTGCCGCGCGCGGAAGAAATCCATCTGGACTGGCGCGTACTTGTTTTTGCCGTGAGCGCCTCGCTCGTAAGCGGCATTCTTTTCGGCCTGGCGCCCGCGCTGCGCGTCCCCATGCGCGGCGTAGAGCAAACGCTCCGCGCTGAAGCGCGCAGTATCGCAGGCAGCTCGCGCCGCTTGCACAGCGCATTTGTAATCTCTGAGACCGCCCTCGCCGTGGTCCTGCTGGTCTCCGCCGGAATGCTTGGGCACACTTTGCTAGCCCTCTCGTCCCTCGATCCCGGCTTCAACGTGCACAACGTAATGGCCGCGCGCTTCGCTCTTTCTCCCGCCTCACTCTCGAATCCAGAGCAGGTCCGTGCCGCCTGGCAGGACGTACTCGATCATGCTCGCCGCGTCCCCGGCGTTGAATCGGTCGCCTTGGCCGATATTATCCCTATGCGTGAAGGATCGAACTCGCTCCCCTACTGGACCACCGCCACGCCCCCGCCACCAAATCAGGAACCGGTCGCGCTGGCGTCGTGCGTAACACTGGACTACTTGAACGTGATGGGCATTCCGCTGCGCCAAGGTCGCTTCTTCAATGACCACGATCGCCTCGATAGTGAACCGGTGGTCGTGATTGACGACAATCTTGCTCAACATGCCTTCGGCACGAAAGACGCAGTTGGCAAGCGCCTTTGGATTCCCGCCATGGGCGCCACTCCGGCTCTGGTAGTTGGCATCGTCGGTCATGTGCGCCAGTGGGGCCTGGCCGCCGATGATCAATCGAGAGTCCGCGATCAAATGTATTACCCCTTTGCCCAGGTGCCCGCCCCGTTGCTGCATTTCTTTTCGTCCATTATGTCCTTTGCCGCGCGAACCACCATCCCCCCTTCGAATGTCCTCGAACCATTGCGCCGCGAATTGCGCGGCGCGTCCGGCGATCAAGCCCTCTATGAAGTCCACACCATGGAGCAGCTCGTAAGCTCCTCGCTCGCTCGTCAACGTTTCCTGTTGCTTTTGTTCGGCATTTTCGCTGGATTGGCCTTGCTGCTCGCGTGCATCGGCATTTACGGCGTGCTGGCCTACTTGACCGGCCAGCGTGTGCCCGAAATCGGCGTACGCATGACGCTGGGCGCCAATCCCGTCGATGTAATGCGCCTTGTCCTCGGACAAAGTCTCGTGATGATCTTCGTTGGTGTTGGTGTCGGCATTCTCGCGGCATTAGCCGCAGGCCGTATCTTGAATCGCCTGGTAGAGGGAATGCGCCCCGCCGACGCATCGACTTTCGCCATCACCATCCCCGTCCTCGTCGTCGCCGCTCTGTTCGCCAGCTTCGTCCCCGCGCGTCGCGCCAGCCGCATAGACCCCGTGACCGCCCTGCGCCAGCAGTAACGGAAATTCCAATCCTACTACTGCGTCCTCCTCGGCGTCGCCCCTGTAGCGCTGCGGACGTAACAGCGTAGACGGCGAGATACAGAGGGTTGGTCCCACGGAACAAAGTCAGCAGGCGGCCTTAAATCGCAGTTCTGACCGGTCCTAAAAGAAAGCTTTATTACTTGGATAGCACAGCCACTCGCACATCCGGCGGCAAATTTGTAATCTGGTGAATAAAGGCAGAGAGCTCCCAGAGCTGCTGCTCGGAATAAAACGGCCCGTAGGCCGACATGGCGGTCATTCGTATGCCGTGTTTCACGATCCAGTAGAGTTCTGGCTCCGAGTACTGCGTTGGTACGTAGGTCAACTGCGGCGCTGGCGGGAAGTGATCATGATCTTCTCGGAAGGGTTTCCCCAGTTCACCATGACACCCGGCACAACCCGCAACGTACAGTTTTCCTCCCGCTACTAACGTTTTATTGTTTACGGTCGCCGCATTCGCAATCCCAACGGCGCGTCGCCGCACCGAAGCGCGCACCGCAGAGCCCATGATCACGCTTTCCCATGTTGAAGGTTTTAAATCGCTGCGAATCTCAGTAAGTCCAAGCACGAAGCATCCCAGCATCCCCATCGGCAGCAGAACGAAAGCTGTAACTACGCCCAAAAATAAATTGCGCATCGGGAGCTCCTTTCGGTCCCATTTACTTCACCGGGTTTGCTCGATTGCCTTCGCCACGCCGGGCGGCAAGTTCCGCATCCGTGTGATAAAAGCCGCGGCTGTCCACAGTTGTTGATCAGTGTATGAAGACGCTTGGGCAGCCATTCCTGTTCTGCGAATCCCGTACTTTGCGATCCAAAAGACTTCAGACACGGAATAGTTTGAACCCGCACGAGGGAATTGGGGGACGGGTGGATAGAAGGTCAATCCAAATTCGCTCGGAGGTTTCCCCGGCTCGCCATGACAACCAACGCAATCATTCAAATAAAGTTTTCCACCTGCAATCAGTGTGTCGTCCCCGTCCGGCGAAGGGTTTTCACCGTGCGAAACGCTGCGGCGCACCGAAGCGTGTATCCCCGTGTACAAGATCCTCGCCACCCAACCGGGCATTGGTGTGTCAGCTCGGATGTCAATCAAGCCGAGCTTTAAATAAACAAACGCTGCCAGAACAACCAGCATGGCCCCAAGCAACAAACCTCCTAGAAAATTTTTCATCCGCGTCTGTTCTCCTCTAGCTGCTCAGACGCGGCCAAAGCGGCATCGTTTCGCCTATCCCCAGAGCGGACGATAGCCGTTGTGCAGGCGGCACCTCGGGCTCCCAGAAACTGGCCCATTCTTACAAGCTGCCCCGCTCATGCGCTCTGACGCATCCTACTTCTGACCTGAGGAAAAGCCGAAAATGACCAAGCGCGTTCTCAGCAACCAGCTGGACTTAATCCCCACCAAAGCCTCGCTCGACGAATTGCGCGAGGCCGCCAAAGCCTGCAAAAACTGCGATCTCTGGAAACTTGGCACCCAAACCGTTTTCGGCGAAGGCGCAGCGCACAGCAAGCTCATGCTGGTAGGCGAACAACCCGGCGATCAGGAAGATCTTGCCGGCAAACCCTTCGTCGGCCCCGCAGGCAAGCTGCTTGATAACGCGCTCGTGGAAGCTGGCATCGACCGCAAAAAAGTTTACATCACCAACGCCGTCAAGCATTTCAAGTGGGAGCCCCGCGGCAAACGCCGCATCCATAAAAAGCCCAACGCCGCCGAAATCGCCGCCTGCCGCCCCTGGCTCGATTCAGAAATCGCCGCCTGCCGCCCCAAGGTAATTGTTTGCCTCGGCGCCACCGCGGCTCAAGCCCTGCTCGGCAAAGATTTTCGCGTCACCCAGCATCGCGGCGAATTCGTCGAGTCCAACCTCGCGCCCTATGTCGCCGCTACCGTGCATCCTTCTTCGATACTGCGCGCCCCCGATGAAAATGCCCGCCACGAAGAAATGGCCCGCTTCATCGCCGATCTCAAGAAGATCGCCCGCGTTTTGCCATGAGCGATTAAACTACTTCTCCATGGCTGACCCAGGAAAAGTCCGCATCGGCATCTCCGGGTGGACCTACAAACCTTGGCGTGGTGTTTTTTATCCTGAAGATCTAAAACAAAAACACGAACTCGAATACGCCTCCAAGACTTTCAATTCCATCGAAATCAATGGCACCTTTTATTCCCTGCAGCGTCCCCCGAGTTTCGAGCGCTGGGCCGCCGAGACCCCCGACGATTTTGTTTTTTCCGTGAAGGCTCCGCGCTTTATCACTCACATCAGGCGCCTGAAAGACGCCAAAGCTCCGGTCGCAAATTTTCTGGCCTCGGGAATTTTTAATTTAGGCGCGAAACTGGGACCAATCTTGTGGCAGTTGCCGCCGAACTTCATCTTCAGACCCGAAGTGCTCGAGGATTTTTTTCTATTGCTGCCCCACGACACCGAGAAAGCCTCGGCGTTAGCTCGCAAGCACGATAAATGGATGTCCGGCCGCACCGCGCTGAAATTCGACGCCAAGCGCCCCCTGCGCCACGCCATGGAAATTCGCCATGCCAGCTTTGTGACTCCCGAATTTATAAATCTTCTTCGCCAATACGATGTAGCCCTCGTTTGCGCCGATACCGTCGAATGGCCGCGCCTGATGGACCTCACTTCCGATTTCATGTACTGCCGCTTGCACGGCTCCGAAGTTTTGTATGCCAACGGCTACGACGAACCATCCTTGGATCAATGGGCCGCTCGCGTCGGCCAGTGGGCGCGCGGCGGCGAGCCGGAAGACGCCGAACGCGTAATCAAAGAAAAAGGACCGCAGAAATCTCAGCGCGACGTCTTCGTCTATTTCGACAACGACGCAAAAGTGCGCGCGCCCTTCGACGCCAAGAGCCTCACCACAAAAGTAAACAAACTTTTCGCTAAGTGAACGAACGTGTCCCGCGTGGAAGAGCTAGTAAATTTCTCCGCGCTTATTTCCGTTGGCTCGGCGGAATTTTTGTATCCCCGTAAATCTCATCCGCTTTCGTTTCCGGGCGTCTCTCGTCCGGACCGGGCGCCTCGCCTTGTGCCGCTTTTTTGTTGCGCACCGGCTTTGGCGCGATTTTTGGTTTGGAACTGAGCGGTTTTTTGGTGGGCTTCATGATGGCGCGTCCTTCTCACTGCAAATTTGACGACTCCAAAGTCTTGCAAATCCCTTCCAACGGAATGGCCACCCATCCCGGCCGATTATTCAATTCGTACCCCAACTCATAAACCGCTTTCTCCAGCACATGCAGTTGCAACAACGCCATGATCTCCTCGCGGCTCGGTGGCAGAAACTCTGCGCCGCGAGCGGTCTTCAAATACTCCATCAGGTACAGGTCGCTAACCCATTTGGCCCACGCTTCCGCCCAGCCATTCAACTTTTCCCTGTTGCTCTCATCCACATTCACGCTGCCAGTCGACGCCAGCAAAGGCGCATGCGCCGCATAGTGAAATGACCGCAACATTCCCGCCACATCTTGCAATGGCGAACGCTTCAAACGTCTCTGCGACAATGGCCGCGCCGGCTCCCCTTCAAAATCAATGATCACGAAGTCCGCCCCCGTGTACAGCACCTGCCCCAAATGATAGTCGCCATGTATCCTAGTGCGCACCGCGCGGATCGGCGCACTCAGCGCGGCACGAAACCGCCCGATAATCTGCGGCTCGCTGACCAGCACTTTCTCCACCTTCGCTTTGGCATTTTCCGGCAGACCATCCTGCGCGTGGCGTAGCTGCCCAAAAATTCGATTTGTCAATTCCAACAGCGCATCTTCAAAACTGCGCTGAAACTTGTCATCAAAAGGCTCTGGAGCAAAATCAGGCTCGCCTGCAGCAGCTGAGGACGCGAGCGCCAGATGCAATTCCGCCGTCCGCCGCGCAAGAAGCCCAACAGATTCCAGAAATGGAGCGATCGATGCCCGCGCGCCATCATTCTGCGAATTCGCAACGGAGCTCTCCGCTGAACTCTCGCCCAGCTCATTATAAAAACTCGAAATCGACTTCATCGTGTATTGCCATGCGTCGCCCTGGTTAGGCACGAACCCCTGCAGAATCCCCTGTGTCATCCGCACTCCGCGTGCGTCGCTATATTCCAGCGCCCCAAGCAACTGCGGCGTGTGCTGATAGTGGGCCTTCTCCGTCAGAAAACCGCACATCTCCAGGTCCGGATTTACCCCTTCTTCCAGCCGCCGAAAAAACTTCAACATCAAGCGGTCCCCGTAAGCAACCGAGCTGTTGCTCTGCTCCGCCGTCATCGCGCGCGGCCGCAAGCTCCCAGCCGCGCCCGTTTCCTGCAACGACAACGCATGCGTATGCGACGTCACCAGTTCTCCAGCTTCCCCCGTAAAAACCAGCCCTCTTTCAATCGCGTCCAGCAAAAACGAAAGAAATGTTTCATTTTTCAGCGCGTCGCTGAGCGTCACCCCCGCTCCGCCGCTCCGCCCCGAAATCATCAACAGCGCACCCGTATTCGCGCCCCCGCCGGGTGTCCCAGGCTCCCCTCTGACGTTCGAACCCGGGTCCTTACTCACCACCAACGGCACCGAATACAAATCCGCCCCGCCGCCCTCATAGTCCACCTTCACAACAACGATCACCGCCTGCAGCACATCCCTTTCCAACGTAATAAAATCCACCACCTCCGCCGCCCGAATTTCCCGAGCCTTACCCCCAAACCACCGTTGCCCCTTCAAGTAACCAGGCAACTGTCCCGGCAATTCCGCCTTTAAATTAGTAAACACTTCTCTCCCAAACCCCGGCGCGGCCATAAAGATTTGTCTCCCTCCAATGCATCCAATGCCAATGCCTTACAGCGGTTGCGGCTCTTTGTACTTTTCCTTCGCCGAATTTCCCAAATATCTCTCCAGCGCGCGCCGCGCCAGATCCTGCCCTCCCAATCCAAACGCAATCGCGAGCCCCAGCATCGAAGCCCCAAACACAATCGAAAACGCCGCCAGCACCGTCTGCCGCGCCAGCCCCAGTTCCTCCAGCGCCATGGAAATCGCCAAAATCCATATCACAAAACGAATCGACCAGCTCCAAATTTTCGGCGAGCGAATCCCCGCGTTCACCGAAGCCAGCAGCGCCGCCCGCGACAAAAAATTCGCCAGCACCAATCCCAGAAATAAAATCAACATGGCGATAAATACTTCGGGCAGGAATCGGAACAATCGCGATATCTGCTCCTGCAATCCCGCCACGCCCAACACGCTGATGCCGATCAGGATGAATCCCAGCCACGTGATCCAGAATATCGAGCGGCTGAGCAACTCCGTCATCGACGGCAGATCCGCCATGCGCAATACCCGCGAAGCTCCCGCATCTTCCGAAACGCGATCCAATTTGGTCAGCCGTAGCACCGCCCGAAACATATGACCCAGCAGGTAAGCTGCCAGCAACCCCACCAGAATAATGACCACCATGACCACAAATCGCGGCAGAAATTCCGCGACCATATGCACCAGATTGTAGTAAGCCTGCTCCAAGCCTTGCACGATGGTGACTCTCATGATTTCACCTCGACTCCTGCTTTCCACTTCTCCGTCAAATACGGCTTCTGCCGTTCGAACTCCATGCAAAGATGTTCACTCGCCGCTTCCATGTCCGCCGCCGATGCATCAGAAAATTCCGCCAGAAACGCGTAGATCTTTCCCCGGTAAAGCGGCACCAACGCCTGCACCATGTGATCGCGATTGATCACCGAGTGATGGTACGACGCCGCGAACTCATACAGCATCGTCACCCACAACTCCGCGCCAAACCGAAACGACCGTTGGTCCAGTGTAGCGATGCCTTGAATACTTGAAAGCGTTTCTGGAGTTAAAATCGACTGCAGGATTGGCCCTAATTCTTTTACGCCCGTTTGAAACATTTCAAACATTCTGGCCCGATTAAGCTCCATCGGTTCCGCCGTGACCGCGTGGTCCGGACCAAACGTCGGCACCACTTCTGAACCCTTGCGCTCCATCCATGCTTGCTGGTGTGTTTCCAGCAACCAGAACAGACTGCCAACCGTCTGTCGCAACACTTCCACCAAGTCGGGACCCGCCCCATCCGGCGGTGGCGGCTTCTCGCCCAGGTACACCTGGCAGCAGCGATAATCGGAAGTCAGCGCCGAAATTCCCATCCACGCTTCCGGCCGCGACCGCACCGGCTCTTCGTGCCACACATCTTCATTCAGGCAAAACGTGCCAAGCCGGCTCGAAAACGCCCACTCGTCCGAATACAATTCGCGAATCCTCCGCCCAAACAGAGCCCGCGTCATGGGATATAGAAGATTCCGTGCCAGTAAACCCTGAAATTTATGCCGCGAATATAATGGCGCTACAAAATCGAAGCTGTCGCGGAACGCAGGCCGCAGTAGATTCGCGACCCACTCCGGAGACGTACTGGAAGTGGCCGGCGATACCACCGCGCACGCCTTGGCTCGCAATAAATCCGACGACGAAAGGATGGTGCGCAGCGCCACGCCCGGCGACGGCGCCCCGTTAAATCCCGCCGTAATCCGGTGAATCGTGCGCAGCGAACTTAATCCCTTGGAGTTCAAACCGTTTTCCGGCTGTCCATCGCCGGAGCGCTCCTCTGAACCGGAATCTTTCACCGCGCCACCGTCAACGTTGATAATCGCCACGCGCTGGCGCACAAAGTTCTGCTGCAAACTTTTTTCAACGTAGTGCGCAGCCCGCCGCATGGTGTCGGCGCTCCTGTGCGAGAGGATCCCAACCAGCAGGTCCACCTCGCCGACGCTCATCAATTGACGAAGTAGGTCATCAGAAAGGAAGGTTTCGTCAGCCAAAGTACTTCAACTCTCACTTTCAACCGGGCGAAAATATAATACCGGGCTCACGTCGAAAATACGCAGCTTAAACTGCCAGCGTCAAATGCGGCGTAGTCGGAACCAGTAAAATTGATAAGGACCCAGCGTCAACAGGTAGGGCAAATCGCCAAATCTCGGAAACAGGTTTCTGCCAAACATTTCTATCGGTATGTAACCCTTGTACCGCTGTACGTCCAGTTCCACGGCCTGCGCTGAACTCGACAAATTATTCACCACCAGAATTTTCTCGTTCCCCAGCTCGCGAATATACGCCAGCACTCGGTGATTCGAAGGCCGCAAAAATTCCATCGTTCCCCGGCTGAACACCCGATAGGAATTTCGCGTTTTGATCAACGCTTTCATCCATGACAGCAGCGAGTGGTTGAATCTCCGTTGCGAATCGACGTTCACTACCTGGTAGCCATATACGGAATTGGAAATCAGCGGTGAATATAACCGTTCCGGATCGGCGAACGAAAATCCCGCGTTCGTGCCGCCGTTCCATTGCATCGGCGTTCGAACCCCGTTGCGATCACCCAGATAAATATTGTCGCCCATTCCAATTTCATCGCCGTAATAAACGATTGGCGTCCCCGGCATGGACATCAGCAATCCATTCAGCAATTCGATCCGTCGCCGGTCATTTTCCATCATCGGCGCCAGCCGCCGCCGGATGCCCAAATTAATCCGCATCGTTTTATCCGTGGCGTACTCGTCGTACATGTAGTCGCGCTCGATGTCCGTCACCATCTCCAGCGTCAGCTCGTCGTGGTTCCGCAAAAAAATACACCACTGGCAATTTTCTGGAATCGGTGGAGTCTGATCCAGAATCTCAATGATCGGTTTGCGATCCTCCAATTTCACCGCCATGAACATTCTGGGCATCAACGGGAAATGAAACGCGGTATGAAACTCGTCACCTTCTCCAAAATACGCGCGCACATCCGCCGGCCACTGATTCGCTTCGGCCAGTAGCATTCTGCCCGGATAAAATTGATCCAGCCGCTTGCGCACTTCCTTGATAATCGCGTGCGTCTCTGGAAGATTTTCGCAAGAGGTGCCTTCGCGCTCCACCAGGTACGGCACCGCGTCCAGGCGAAAACCATCCACGCCCATGTCCAGCCAAAACTTCATAATCTCCCACATAGCCTCGAACACCATGGGATTATCAAAATTCAGGTCCGGCTGGTGACTGAAAAACCTGTGCCAGTAATACGATTTCGATACCGGATCCCACGTCCAGTTGGAAAGTTCCGTATCGATGAAAATAATCCGCACGCCCTGGTACTTCGTGTCCGTATCGCTCCACACGTACCAATCGCGTTTTGGGTTATCCCGCGAGCTGCGTGCTTCCTGAAACCATGGGTGCTGGTCCGAAGTGTGATTCATCACCATCTCAATGAGTACGCGCAGGCCCCGATTGTGCGCCGCGGTGAGAAATGCCTTGAAGTCGTCCAGCGTCCCGTAGCTCGGATGAACGGTGGTGTAATCCGCGATGTCGTAGCCGTCATCGCGTAACGGCGAAGGATAAAACGGCAGCAGCCAGATGGTGTTGGTGCCCAGTTCTTGAAGATAGTCGAGGCGCTGCGTCAGCCCCACAAAATCCCCGATGCCGTCTCCATTGCTGTCGCAAAAAGTTCGTACGTGCGTCTGGTAAATGACCGCGTCTTTGTACCACAGGTTGTCTTCTTGCAACGCCAACGGGGTAACTCTCCTTTTCAGCGCCTCATCAGCGTGAATGCAAGCTCACAGAAATTATCGTAACGGCTCAACCCGAAATATATGCGCCGGCAAAGCGGCGGGGTTCAGTTCCACATAATTTCTGCTGCCCTGCCAGACATATTTTTTACCCGCCAGCAGATCGTGCATCTCATAAGACTCCCCGTCCGCCAACCGGAATTCCTTCAACGCCACATCCACCCATCCCATTTGCCTGTTCACCGGGTCCAGGTTCACCACCACCATGATTTTGTCGCCGCGATCCTCCGACGTTTTGCTATAGGCGATAAGTTGCGGATTATCCGTGGGATGAAATTTCAGCCCATCGTTATGCTGCAAAGCCAAATGATCCCGTCGTATGCTGTTTACGCGGCTTATCAAGCCCTTCAAACTTTTCGGATCATTCCTGTTCCAAACTCGCACTTGATATTTTTCCGAGTCCAGATATTCCTCGCTGCCTTCACGCACCGGCACATGTTCAATTAACTCAAACGCCGGCCCATAAATTCCATAATTCGCCCCCAGCGTCGCCGCCAACACCAGTCGCGTTATAAATGCAGGTCGCCCACCCTTCTGCAGGTACTCATTTAAAATATCCGGCGTATTCGGCCACAAGTTCGGCCTAAAAAACTCGCTAACCGGCGGCTGTGTAATTTCCGTGAAATATTCCGTCAGCTCCGCTTTGGTATTCTTCCACGCAAAGTACGTATACGACTGCGTGAATCCTAATTTTGCCAGCCGGTACATAACTTTAGGCCGCGTGAACGCTTCCGCCAGAAAAATCGTGTCGGGATATTCCCGCTGCGTCTCCCGGATCAGCCATTCCCAGAACGCAAACGGCTTTGTATGCGGATTGTCCACCCGAAATATCTTGATGCCCTGCGAAATCCAGAATAAAACCACGCTCTTTAATTCTTCCGCCAACGCCGCATAGTTCGCCGTCTCAAAATCCAGCGGATAAATATCCTGATACTTCTTCGGCGGATTCTCCGCGTACTGCACGCTGCCATCCGCCCGCGAACGAAACCATTCGCGATGTTCTTTCACATAGGGATGATCGGGCGAACACTGAAACGCGATATCCAACGCCAGCTCAATTCCGTGCAGTTCGGCTTTCTCTCTCAATACCCGCAAATCCGCGAGCGTTCCCAGCTCCCCATGAATCGCCTTGTGCCCGCCGTCCTTCGAACCAATGGCCCACGGGCTGCCCGGATCCGACGCCGTCGGCGTCGTGGAATTATTTTTGCCTTTGCGTTCAGTCACCCCGATGGGATGAATCGGCGGCAAATACAAAACGTCGAATCCCATATCCGCCACGTATTCGATGCGCTCCGCGCAATCCCGCAACGTTCCCGGCCGCTCAGCCGAAGTCGTACACGAACGCGGAAACATTTCATACCACGTGCTGAACCGCGCCCGCGCCCGATCCACGCGCACCACCAGCTCTTTCTCGTAAACCGTATCGCCCGTGCGCTCCCGGTACTGCGACATCAGCGCAATCAAATCCTCATCCTCAGTGAACTCCACCGCCGCCGCTGCATCCGTTCCAGTAATCTTTCTCAACCGCGCGCTCAGCCCACTCAATATCTGCGCGTCCACGGGACTCGCGCGCTTCCCAGCCGCAGTCAAAGATTGCACCCCGGTCGTCAAGTCCAGCGACACGTCCTGCCCCGCGTCCGCTTTTTTACCCAAATCGCGAGCCCAGGTTTTGAAGCTGTCCACCCACCCCCGCAAAGTATAAAAATAAATTCCCGCGCTCCCGGGGCGAAACTGCGCTTCCCACCTGTCATTGATAACCAGCCGCATCGGCTCATACAACCAATCCGCATCGCCCTCTCTGCGATACTGCAGCGCGGCATCGACCACATCGTGCCCGTCGGCAAAAATATCAGCGCTCACCGTCACAAGTTCCCCCGGTGTGCGCGTAATGGGAAACCGCCCGCCATCAATTTCCGGCAGCACGCTTTCAATCACCACTCTCTGAACAGACTTCGGCGTGCTTCTATCTGCGGTTTTTTTTGGAGTGAGTCGTTCGTCTGTGACCGTCACGGCTTGAAGTAAATTCTCTCCCAATCGCCTGTGTAATCCTTGAGTCATTATATACGCCACTAGCGCAACGATTCTTCATGCAGCAAAATACTTATTCAATTGATTCAAATTCTAAATGTACTTTGTCGAGTCAGTTAATCTGCTCTACTGTATTCACTGGATACTCTCGAATCACTAAAAAGTTTACACTTGCAGTGCTGATGGGTGTGGTTTGCCCAGCGCGAGGCCCCAGTGAAAATTGCACAGGTTTCCCCCCTGTATGAAAGTGTTCCACCCAAAATGTATGGAGGTACGGAGCGTGTCGTTTCGTTCCTTACCGAACAGCTGGTTGCGCAAGGCCAGGATGTAACTTTATTCGCCAGCGGAGATTCGCAAACTTCCGCCAAGCTCATTCCCGGGTCAAAAACTTCCCTGCGGCTGAGCAAAAATTCCGTCGACCATCTGGCGCACCACATCGCCATGTTGGATGACGTGATGCGCATGGCGCCCGAATTCGACGTCATTCATTTTCACATCGATTACATGCATTTCCCGTTGTCGCGCTATTGCGCGCTGCCCAGCGTAACTACTCTTCATGGCCGCCTCGATCTTCCCGATTTAATTCCAGTTTACAAACGCTACGCGGATGCCCCGGTGATTTCCATTTCTATGGCGCAGCGTAAACCGTTGCCGCGCGCCAACTGGGTGGCCAACGTGCAACACGGCCTGCCTGTCGATCTTTTAACGTTTAATCCCAAGGCCGGAGACTATCTCGCTTTTCTCGGACGCATCTCCCCCGAAAAACGTCTTGATCGCGCCATCGAAATCGCTAAACGCGCCGGCATGCACTTGAAAGTAGCCGCGAAGATCGACAACGCCGACCGCGACTATTATGAATCCACCATCAAGCCTTTGATGGGCGACCCCAACATTGAATTCATCGGTGAGATTGGCGAAGACGAGAAAAGCGAATTTCTCGGCAACGCTTATGCCTATCTATTCCCCATCGATTGGCCCGAGCCTTTCGGTCTGACCATGATCGAAGCCATGGCCTGCGGCACTCCCACCATCGCCTTTAATTGCGGCTCCGTTCCGGAAGTGATGCAGGATGGTCTCACCGGCTTCATCGTCGACGATATGGATGACGCCGTGGCGGCAGTGGAAAAAATAGCGTCCATCGAACGCACTGCTTGCCGTAACGTTTTTGAAAAGCGCTTCACTTCCGCGCATATGGCCGAACAATACATCCAGGTCTTCCAGTCCATGTCCTCGGATCTCCACCTCGCTTCTCGCCAGGACATGCCTGTCACCCCTGATTCACAGGCAATCGCATAATAAAAATTCCCCGATTCATGGCAGGATATCTCTGTGGCAGATATCGTCCGCGTCAAAGACCAGTATTACGTTAAGGCGACCTCGGCGCTCGCCGACGACCGCACCCGCGTCCTCAAATACGGCGACACTTTCGCGGTCCTAAATCGCTACGGCGACATCGAGCCGCTGGGCTTCGGCCAGTTCGGATTGTTCCATTCCGAAACGCGCCACCTTTCGCGCATGACCCTGCAGCTAAATTCGCAGACTCCCATGCTGCTGAGTTCCACTATCCGCGACGACAACGCTTTCCTCGCCGTGGACATGACCAATTTCGACACCACCATCGCCAATGGCGCCGTCGGCCTTAGAATTGAACCAGGCTTGCCCCGCGAAACAATCCATCTTTTTCGCTCCAAATTTCTCGACAAAGCCACTTGCTACGAACAGATCCGCTTGATCAATTACGGTCTGCAACCGCTGCAAATCTCCCTCAGCTTTCAATTCGAAGCCGACTTCGCCGACATCTTCGAAGTACGCGGCACCAAGCGCGCAAAAAAAGGTGATCGCCTGTCCGATTCTCTCGACGGCGATACCGCCGTCCTTTCCTACCGCGGCTTGGACAATATCAGCAGAAAAACGCGCGTCGAATTCACTCCCAAACCTCGCGTGCTCACCACTCGCCAGGCGCGTTACGAATTCACTCTCGATCCCAAGCAGGAGCAGTCCGTTTTCGTCACCGTCTCCTGCGAACGAAATTTAATTCCCATTCCCACCAATCCTTATCAGCGCGCTTTCGACACCCTGCATAATCGCTCCACCAACGAACGTCTGCACGAGTGCCAGATCACCACTTCCAACAAACGCATCAACTCCTGGCTCAAGCGCTCTGAAGCCGACTTGCGCATGCTCACCGATGGCAATCCCGAAGGCGAGTATCCGTACGCCGGCGTCCCCTGGTTCGCCACCGTTTTTGGCCGCGATGGACTTATTACCGCGCTCGAAACTTTGTGGATCGCCCCGCACATCGCCAAAAGTGTTTTGCAATATCTTGCCGACGAGCAGGCTACCGAGGAAATTCCCGAACAGGACGCCGAGCCGGGAAAAATTCTTCATGAAATGCGCCGCGGCGAAATGGCCGCGCTCAAGGAAGTTCCCTTCGGCCGCTATTACGGCAGCGTGGATTCCACGCCGTTATTCATCGTGCTGGCCGCGGGATATTTTCTGCGCACCGGCGACATCGAATTTTTATCTTCCATCTGGCCTAACATTCAAGCCGCGCTCCGCTGGATCGATATGTACGGCGACCGCGACCACGATGGTTTCGTCGAATACGCGCGCCGCTCCAACACCGGCTTGGTCCAGCAGGGCTGGAAAGATTCTAATGATTCCGTTTTCCACTCCAATGGCCAGCTAGCCGAACCGCCCATCGCTTTATGTGAAGTGCAGGCCTACACCTACGCCGCCAAACGTTCCGCCGCCCTGCTCGCCGGCGCGTTCGGCGAAAATGATCTCGCCTTGAAACTCAACCTGGAAGCCGATCGCCTTCAGCAGCGCTTTGAAGAAGAGTTTTGGTGCGAAGAAATCGGTATGTACGCGCTAGCTCTCGACGGCAAAAAACAACAATGCAAGGTGCGCTCCTCGAACGCCGCCCAAACTCTTTTCTGCAAAATCGCCTCGCCCGAGCACGCCGCAAAAATGAGCAGCCAGCTGATGTCCACCCAGCTTTTCTCCGGCTGGGGCGTGCGCACCATCGGCTCCGGCGAATTGCGTTACAACCCCATGTCCTACCACAACGGTTCTGTCTGGCCCCACGATAATGCCTTGATTGGCCTCGGCCTCTCTCTTTACGGTTTCCAGGACGCCGTCGCCTCCATCCTGAATGGTCTTTATGAAGCCAGCCTCCACGTCGACTTGCATCGCCTCCCGGAACTTTTCTGCGGCTTCCACAAGCGCACCGAATCCATCGGCCCCACCCTTTACCCCGTCGCCTGCGCACCCCAGGCCTGGGCTGCCGGGGCTCCCTATCTTTTGCTTCAAGCCATGCTGGGCCTGCAGATCAAAGCCGCTGAGCGGCAGGTCTGCTTCTCCAATCCCATCTTGCCCGCCAACATCGAAGAAGTGCGCATCGCCAATCTAGGCATCCCCGGGGCCAATTGCGACATAATCATCCACCGCTATTCCGCCGGCATCTCCGTAGACATCCTCCGCAAAACCGGCCAAATCGAAGTCCTCAAATTGCTTTAGCCTTCGTCCCCCGTCCATCCCTTCAGCGACCATTCCCGTCTATACCGAGGTCGGGTGGCCCATCCTCAGGTTTCTTGTGGGTTTACCTGCCGTGGCAGGTGGGTCTTGTAACGTGGAAACACCCGGTCTGATTGTTCGAGAAGTTTTCAAGAAGTAATGTCCAACAAAAACTGAAAAAACGCGGAGGGTGGCCCACCCTCAGGTTTTTGGAGTGTGGGTCTTGTAACGTGGAAACGCCCAGGTCCATCCTCAGTGAAACTAATTCGAAGTAGCAGAAAAAAAAGAGAAGGCGGGCCAGGTCGTCCCGCCTCCTCGCATTCCCCTCTCGGGGAGAACCAGCTAGTCTGACGGAGGGTGACTAACCGGTCGTGTGTTGGCCTGCACATGAAACCCCGCCCAACACCAAAAAGTTTCGCGCTCCCCAAAAAAAGTTAAGTAGAATCGTTGCGGTAGCTTATAGCTCGTTAGCCACATCCAACCACCTAATGCCCCGCACCTCCAACCTAAGCCCCGAAAATCTATTGCGTTTTCTGCAGGTTAAAACCGAGCCCGTCTCCGCCAATGAAATCGCCCGCGGCTTAAATCTCGGAAAATCCGACCGTCGCCCCCTCTTCAAAATCCTCACCAAACTCAAAAAACGCAACGCCATCGAAGAACTCCCCGGAAGCCGCTACCGCGTCGCCAAACGAAACGCCGCAAAAGAATCGTCGGCCATTCCGCAATCAAAGCGCCGCCCCGGCGATAAGCAAATCGACGTTGCGCAAATCAAAGACACGCAAACCAAGCCCGCCAGAAATCTCCTTGCCCGCGATGAAATAAAAGGCCGCCTCGTACTCCACCACGACGGCTACGGCTTCGTCGTTCCCTCCACACCGGTCCCGCAACTCGACGGCGATCTCTTCATTCCGCCCAACGCCATAAATAGCGCAATGCACGGCGACCAGGTCATCGCCAAAATTAAACCCGCCTACGGCGTCACTGGAGTGCGCCGCGCCGAAGGCGCCATAGTTCGCATCCTCGGACGCGCGCACGCCACCGTAGTCGGCCTTTTCCGCTATGGCTCGAGTGGCAATGTCGTTCTCCCTTACGACATTCGCATTCAGAACGAAATAGAAATCCCGCCCGGCGATGAATCAACTCCCGAGTTGCGCAAAAAACTAGGTTTGCCAGGCACCGATCACCAAACAACCCGCCCCAGGCGCGTCCCAGTTCTTCCCGAACTCGACGGCGCGGTCGTCGACGTCGAGCTAACGCGCTATGCGCGTGGCGGCGCACCGCCCACCGGACGCGTCGTCGAAATTCTCGGCCGCCCCGGCGACCTCGGCGTCGATATCGAAATCATCATTCGCAAGCATCACATCCCGCACACGTTTTCCGCCGAAGTCCTGCAGGAAGCTGCGCGCCGCGCCGTTCCCATCACCGAAGCAGAACACCAAGGCCGCGAAGATTTTCGCGCCCTCCCCATCGTCACCATCGACGGCGAAACCGCCCGCGATTTCGACGACGCTGTTTACGTCGAACGCCGCCCCGACGGCGGCTGGCATCTCCAGGTACACATCGCCGACGTCTCCCATTACGTTCGCACCGAAAGTCCGCTCGATCAGGAAGCCCGTCTGCGCGGCACCTCCGTTTATTTTCCCGACCGCGCCGTCCCGATGCTCCCCGAATCTCTTTCCAACGGCATGTGCTCCCTGAAGCCCCACGAAGACCGCCTGGTGATGAGCGCTCTGATGGAATTCGATCCTGTCGGCAATATGCGCAGCGCGCGCATGACCCCCGGAATCATTCGTTCCTTCGAACGCATGACCTACACCAACGTAAACAAAGTCATCGAGAAAGATCCCGAGATGACCGCGCGTTACGCGCCCCTCGCCAAACATTTCGCGAACATGAAAGAGCTGGCCCTCCTCCTCAACGCCCGCCGCAACGAACACGGCTCCATCGACTTCGATCTCCCCGAACAAGTCATCGAATTCGACGATCAGCAACGCATGGTCAGCATCGGCCGCAGCGTGCGCAACATCGCCCATCGCCTCATCGAGGAATTCATGCTCGCCGCCAACCGCGCTGTCGCAAGTTATTTACTGCAACGCGGAATCAACTCCCTGCACCGGGTCCACGAAAAGCCCGACGCCCGCAAAGTCCTCGAGTTCGAAGAACTCGCGCGCGCCTTCGGCTATTCTCTCGGCGTCGAAAATTTGCAGCAACGCGAAATTGCCGTCCGTCACGGACGCACCCCCGCCCCCGCGCGCGCCGGCCGCCCCGACTCCTACGGCCACGGCCGCGAACGCCCCATGAAAGTCGCGCTCCCCGGTGGCGTTGACCTGAACATTACGCCCCAGCATTACCAGCGCCTCATCCGCAAAGTCACCGGCAAGCCCGAAGAGCGCATCATTTCCTACTTAATGCTTCGCTCCCTCAAGCAAGCGCGTTACGCCGCCGAGCCTTTAGGCCACTTCGCCCTGGGTTTCGACGAGTACACCCATTTCACCTCGCCCATTCGCCGCTATCCCGATTTAATCGTGCATCGCATTCTGAAGTGGGCGCTCGAACATCCCGAAGCCAAGCCGCAAGCTGCAACTCCGTCCCGCGCTTCGCAGTGGAGCAAAACCGCCGCCGCTGCACTGACGTCCCAGAACGAAGAAGCCAAACTGTACTCCCAGCATCAACTCGAAGAAATTGCTGCAGAAAGCTCCGAAGCCGAACGTCGCGCCACCGGCGCCGAGCGCGAATTAATGGATTGGAAAACCGCGCAGTTCATGGAGCAGCATCTCGGCGAAGAATACGACGCCTTGATCATCTCCGTGCAAAAGTTTGGCTGCTTCGTGGAGCTCTTCGAAGTTTTTGTGGAAGGCCTGCTCCCCATCAGCGCCCTGGAAGAAGCCGCCGGCACCCGTGTCGTTTTTCGCGAACACGATCACGCCATCGTCTCCTTACCCGGCGGAGCAGAAGGCCCCCGCGGCGGCCGCCGCCGCGATTCCCCCGGCCGTGGCCGCGGCACAAAACCAAAACAACTCACCTGGAGCCTAGGCGACCAGGTCCGCGTCCGCGCCGAACGCATCGACCCCATGCGTAAACGCGTCGAATTCGCTCTGGCAACTTCGCCTCAATAATTTAATTGGGAAATAAATCTCAGACGGGTGCCCTAGGTTCGTAGTTGAGTTATGAACCTGGGTCTTAGGATTGCAGTTGTTCTCACGTTAAATTTACTATTTATACATAATATACAGAAGTATAGTTAACCGGAGGGTGCCCCACCCTCGTTTTGTAGGGTGGATCTTGCAGTTTGTAGGGAGGCTCTTGCAGTTCGTAGCGTGGCTCTCGCAGTTTCCAATGTCTACTGGTGGATGCGTAGTGAGCAACGGGCCCAACGCGATAAACACCGATGGACACTTTGCCGGTTGGAATGCTATGCGGGAACTGTCGTTGCGGGCGCTTTGGGGGCACGCGGAGCGCGAGGAGAATCCGGCTCGACACCCCGCCAACCCACCGGGCGACCGCTGACGGCTTCCTTCACGGAGCGGAAAAGCACCACGTACATTAACTGCCGATAGTAGAAGCGCTGTAAAAGCACAGGGATGAGCAGCGTCCAGTCCTCCTTGCGTTCCAGCGCGAAGGCCACCATGCAGGTAAGCACGTCGATGAGCACAAATCCGACGAAGAAAAATAAAGAGCGCTGCACGTCGGCGGTGGTCCACAGCTGCGGCAGTCGTGCGATGTGCAGCTGGCCGACGGCCCATAGCGCGATCGAGCCGAGAAACATCAAATCGATGATCGGCGAAATGAGCGGAAGCACCAGCTGAAAGACAAAAATATTTGGCAGCGCGATCCAGCCCAGCGTGCCGTATTTGGGCCTTAAGAGGGTGTCGCGGTGCTTCCAGAAAGATTGCAGCGTACCGAAGGTCCAGCGAAATCGCTGGCGAATCAGCGCCCCCGGCGTTTCGGGAGCTTCGGTCCAGGCGATAGCTTCTTCGTCATAGCTGATGCGCCAACCGAGCCGCCGAATGGCGATGGTGAGGTCTGCGTCTTCCGCCACGGTATCGGAAGTAATTCCGCCGGCCGCCTCAATCGCCTCAGTGCGCCATGCCCCGAGCGCGCCGGGCACCACGGTGATGCAATTGAGCAAATCGAAAGCGCGCTTCTCCATGTTCTGGCTGGTGATGTACTCAAGAGCTTGCCAGCGCGTAAGCCATCGGCTGCGATTGCCGACCTTGACGTTACCGGCCACCGCGCCGACCTGCGGATCGGAGAAATGGCGCACTAATTTGGCGATGGCGTCGGGTTCGATCTCCGTATCGGCGTCTATGGTCACCACGATTTTCGTTTTTGCTTGGGACATCGCCAGGCTGAGCGCGGCGGACTTGCCGCGGTTCACCTGATGGATGATGTGCACGCGCGAATCCGCGCCAAAGTGTTCATCAAGCAGTTCGCCGGTGCGGTCGCTGGAGCCGTCATTGACCACAATGATTTCCAGATTTTTTGTGTTGGTAGCCAGGACGGAAGCAACGGTTTGCACGATAACGTTTTCTTCGTTATGGGCAGGGATTAAAACGGTCACGTCGAGTGGCGGACCGGAAATCAGGGGCTGATCGGGGCGAAGTTTTTCTATCAACGCCAGAATGCCGATTACTACCGCGCGCCCACTGACCAAAATAATTCCCACGATGAAGATGGTGGCGAAACCTACGCGGAACCACCGGTATAAACTGAAGATGAATCCATCCGCTCGTGCTTCGAAGCGCTCCTGCGGAGACAGGGGCAGCATCATGGATGCGCGCGTTTTGCCTAGCAAATCCGGGACAGATACGAACTGGTAACCTTGCGCGCGCAGGCGATCGATCAACTGAGGTAACGCGGCGAGCGTTTGGGTGCGGTCACCGCCGCCGTCGTGAAAAAGGATAATATTGCCTTCGCTCGCCTGGGTGAGGACGTTATCGACTATTTCTGAAGCGGCAATTTGTTTGCCACCGGGCGACTTCCAGTCGTGCGGATCAATTTTTTGGCCCACGATCACGTAGCCCATGTCCTGTGCGACGGGCAGTTGCGCAACTTCCTCGGCGTATTCCGGTTCATGATCAATTCCGTAGGGCGGGCGGAACAAAATGGATTTGACGCCCAGCGTGCTTTCGATTAGCCGCTGGGTTAAATTCAATTCCCAACGCAATTGGGTACGCGAAATATCGTCGAAGTTCGGATGCGTGTAGGTGTGGTTTCCGACTTCATGGCCTTCCGCATATTCACGCTTGAGCAATTCCGGCCACTGGCTTCCCGCGACACCGACAATAAAAAATGTAGCGGGCACATTTTTTGCTTTGAGCACATCAAGAATCTTGGGAGTCCAGCGCGTGTCCGGGCCGTCGTCAAAGGTGATGGCCAATTTCTTTTTGGCCGCGCCCAGCTGATCGATGTGATAGGAAAGCGGATATGTTTCGAACTTTTCCCCGGTGAAGAGATCGGTGGAGGGGTCGTAAGTAAAGCTGCGGCGGCCGTGTTTGGGCGTATCGATGAAGTGCCACACGTCGCCGTCGCCTTCAAAAATCAGGTCGGGTCCCGGCGGAAGATCGGTGATCCTGCTGCGAATGGCATCGGTCGGATGGGTGGCATCCCAGATGGGCCACAAGGAAGTATCCGCCGAACCGAGGCGCCACAACGCTGTGCCTTGAACACCCATGCGTTCATTCGCTCGCAGCTCGTTGTAAGCGGTCAGAGCATCGAGCATCCATACTTGATGGACGTGATCGTGATCGTCGTTGTAGGAATAATGCGGGTTGAGAGAAACGGGATCGAATTCCACGGCAGTTTCGGATTCGGAGGCGCGAAGCAAGGCCTCCTGAATGGTCAACGATTCCGCGACTTCCTCCTGTTTTTTCTTGGGCGCTTGTGACCAGTCATACGCGTAGTTGCCGATGGCGGAGATGACTTTTTGTGCCGGTACGATTTTTAGTATTTGCCTGAGATTTTCTACATACCAATCTTGCCCGGCGATGGGTCCGGGCGGCGACGTGAGCCAATGCTGGTCGTAATTCATCAACACCAGAGCGTCGCATTGTTTGCCAAAGAATGCGTAATCGTAAGCGTCGTCACGAGCGGGAAGCGCGACCATCAGCTTCAGGTTCGCGGAATGTAAGGTGGCGGCAAGCTCCGCGGCAAATTTTTTGAAATGCGCCTGACTTTCGTCGGGCACTTCCTCGAAGTCGACCACGATTCCGGATTCGTGAGTTTTGATCGCGTATTCCACCATATCGCGCTCAAGACTGTGCCTGGCACTTGGGCTGGCCAGCATCTCGGCCATTTCCTTGGTGTGCCAATTGACGCCGTCGTAGTTATTGACGAGGCCCATCATGGGGATTTCCACGTTTACAGATTTCATCCATTGATGGAGCTTGTCTTCTTTGAGAATGGCGATGGCCTGGTCGGGAGTGGCCTTGGTGGTGTTCTGTCCGTTTTCATAATCGACGATGGTGACGGCGCCATCCGCCGTTACGGAATGAAGCTGCTCCGGAATGAGAAGGTCCAAGTCTTTGTAATGGCCCTTTAAAGAGGCCATGCTGTTGGGATCCCAGCTCACAAAAAATGCCGCGTGCAGCGGGTCGTAACTGGCCGGCACTGACCCGATGGAAGCCACGCGGCGCTTGCGTCCTTCACGCACGGGCAGCAACTTTGTGGTGGGCTTCAGCTTAAGCGGATGGAACGCAGGCTTGGTGTCCGGCAGCAAGCCGGCGGGCAGGTCTACGCTGACCGCCACGGTCACAAAGAAATAGGTCAGCGCCACGGTGAGCAGCACCGCGGAAATTTCCATGACGCGCCTGGTC
>DATNKL010000096.1:0-45750 GCA_035603415.1 Candidatus Acidiferrales bacterium | reverse complement strand
GACTAAGACCCCACTCGGAGTAGCTGTACAGGAAGACAAACAAATAGACTAGGCCCGCCATGATCGCGAGCCAGGCCCGGCGGGGCTTCCCCGGGATCAACCGCTCCCCGAGGTCTAGGATTCGGCCAATCCAGAAAAGCTGGCTCGCAGTGAAGATCAGGAGCAGGGCGAGCTCCATCAGATCGAAAGGTCCCAACTTGTTGGAACGGACGACTTGGAATGCAGCACAAGCAAGGATGACGAGCAAAATGATCGCGCGCCAATGAACGACGGCGCGCATATAAACTGTAGGGAAACTGAACATGCTTGCGCTGGCCGTGCCGGACAGCGTACCACTAATCGGGAAATTGCATTCTCGAAGCCCGTTGGGCCTCCATTGGGTGGTTTGTCGGCAACTCGGAACTTATTGTAGGACTACGAGACCTCGAATCGGCTTAGCGAAGGTAATTTCCTAATCAGAGGCGCCAAGGCTGCGAAACCCTACTTTCTATCAGAATTGATTGCTACCTTAAGCCACTGAGCCGGATTCTTATGAAAAAACGACGCCCCGTAGGTAGGTTAGTTGGTCTTCGAATTCGAAATAAAATTTTGCGTACCCACGATTCCAACCGCCATGAAAATTCGTAGCACCTCTCCGCGTAGCCGCCGCGTAACCGCGAAACACGTTTCTGGCAGTTTTGGCGTTTCTGGCGATTCGTAGAATCAATAAGTTACATGTTTTCAAAGTGGCCCGTCGGTTCGATTCCCCCCGCCGGCACCACTGAATAAAGAACTTAGGCAAGCTTTTTTCGTCCCGCGTAACCGCCGCGTAACTTTTGCCTCTTCATAATCGTGATAAACGTTTCTGTTAAGTTCAATAAGGAAACGAAAAGGATTCAAATCGCGGGGCGTCCAAGTATCGAATTTTGCCGAGCTCGTACAGCACGTTCGCCCCCTCTTGATTCCTTTATAGTCATTTCCGAGAGCAGATACACTTTCCTCGGTTGCCATCGTGTGCTTTCCTTGGGGAGGGATGGGAGCAGTAGATCTAAACTGCAATTTGGGTGTTACGTGAGGCGGCTCGTCAAGCATCGACGGTTTATTAATAATTTTCAAAATCTTCCAGCCAGAAAGCCGCTTTTCAAGGTGCATCGTTATTCCACCGTTTGTTCGCGAGCCGTTTATTTGCGATATACCGTTGCGCGGCCACGAGTAACAGTCCAACCGCGATAATCAACCCGATTATTGCGACTCTGGGCAAACATCCATCCTTAATGTTTTAGATGCGAAACTAATTTTCCGGTTGCCGTATAGTTTTGAGTTTTTCGATACCCCTGAAATGGATCGCGGGTACGCGCCGGGGGGACTACTGTGCTCTTTGTGACAGACTGGGCGCTACAAAATTGCTACAAACAGACGTCCCAAAAATTAGGAGGCCAACAGTCACATGGTTCCTTCTTTCGATATTTTCAAAATCGATTTGATTGGGGATGTGCTTTGGCGCGATGCGGCAGAAAGCCTCGTAAGCGCTAGAGTGAGTATCGAAAAACTCGCAACGTCTTCCCCCGGTGAGTACCTCATCTTCAACCAAAAAACCGGGCAGAGGGTTCTTGTAACACTGCCGGGTGTCTCTGCAAAGCCTGGCTCACAGGCAGTATTTAAGTCGATTTTGAAGCCGGTCGCGGCCACACGTCCTTCGCTTTAGAGAGTCGGTTTCTGAAAAAACCTTAGATTAGGCTGATTCGTGCCGATCATTGCTGCAACCGTCAACTTCAATTGTGCTTTCTTGAACAGACCGCTCAAGCCTCGAGCTGTCAGACTTTTAAACAACTTGTGGTGCACCCAGGGGCGGCTTGCCGAGCGTTTCCGGCTAGACTGCCGCCAACCTTATAAGCAGCCCATTAGGAGAACTTCATAATGAGTACAGAAACGATTTTGATTATCGTCGTGCTTGTGTTCTTGTTTGGTGGAGGCGGTTGGTACTGGCGCGGGCGCGGGCGCGGGTGATGAGACTGTAGCGACATTCGAGCCCCACGGTGAAGAGGGAAAATTGGTGTCAGGATGCACACCTTGGTAGGCAAAAGTCCCGTCGCCCAGATCCACGGACACTCGATGTGGCGTATTCATCTTCGTGAGCATCTGGTCGAAGAACAAACTCACCAGCATCGTGAAACGTGGACGCGACCGCAGAGTGCCCTTTTTCCAAACGCACTCGCCAGTGGCACCACGCCAAACCCTTAGCGATCATTTCGAAGAGCTTGTCCACACGCAAGTGATCGAGCGGAATGCTGGTGCCTGCACTCTTGGCAAGACCCGCCGCTAGTTCGCGATGCAGCTTGGCATTCTTTGCCAAACGCTTCGGGACCATCGCGCTCAGGTTTTCGACTGCGTACGAATGTCGTCCGCCAAAAGCAAGAACCACTGTCAAATAGTGCTCCAGCGCGGACTTCTCGTTATTGCAGCGAGCAATGTTTTACGAGGAAGAACTCACGGCTGATGACATGATCGCTGGTCGCAGGCAACTCGCCGCAGTAAACACAAGATTCTCCTTTGAATTCTTTCTTCATAATGCCATCAATTGTATCAGGAGAACTTTTGCCCTCTTAACAAAGACTTGTCGTGGAAGTCGCGTAATCGGACATATGATTTTGGCGCTGAGGGAACTTTCGTGTTCACATCTGCCACTGAATTAAAAGATAGAGCTCGTTAAAGCCGGTTCGTCCGGTCCCTAGTGCCACAATCCTTGACACCTCCGGGGCTCGGAGGCCAACGATCGAACAGCGGCTTGTATATCCCCCGGACAGGGAAGTTGAGGAACCACCAAACCGATGCGAGAAGTGAAATTTCGATCCTTCAGGAATCGATCTCGGCGAAAGAGTTGCCGATCCCGATTCTTATGAGCAAAAGGAACCCCGCCCGGGCTTTTAGTTGGTCTCCGTAGAGGAAATAGTTTCAAGCATCGATTATATTATTTCGCACCGCGAAACGTATTAAGTGTCCGATTGAATGCAGTTCCAGCTTCATCATTATTCGTGCGCGATGCGTCTCGGTTGTCCTCACGCTGATTTTCAGCTCTCGCGCAATTTCTTTGTTACTTTTGCACTCGGCAAGCAATCTTAATACCTCGCGCTCGCGCCGCGACAAATCCTGACACCAGCGTTCACCGGCACGAACTGGATTTTGAGTATTTGCTAATTCGTCGTCAATGCCAATTCCCAGGCGCGGGGCATCGGCGGATAAATATCGTCGCGAAATATCGGCGATATTTCTTGTGTGTCCAATACAAAGGTCGATCAGCTCAATAGCCGCGGGAAGCAAACTACCAGTTTTATCTGACCACTTTCCTGTTGTTTCGAAGAATTGTTGTTCTGTTTTTAACGCGGTGCTGACGTTTAGTAAATTCGCCGTCATGTGCGCCAGAGAAACTTCTAGGTTCTTACGACTGGTTAGTTCCACCACAAACACAGCGACCTGGGTGACATGATTTTCGACGTCTCGAATCGGCAGATAGGATTCCACCCAATGTCCCACTGCCAGTCTGGCTGGCAATTTTGCCGTAATTTCTAAGTTGGAGATGGGGACGCCAGTCTCGAGCGCCCGCCTCGTCGGCCCTTCAATCATGGGTGCCGAAGCTCCCAAGACATGCCGGAGTGTCTTACCAATATGGGAAGCAATTGGGAGTCCGTTCATCGAAGCCAACGCTCTATTGACGGCGCGGAAGCGAATCCGTGAATCAATCACAGCGACTCCCATCACACGAGATTCGAACAGTGTCGGTAGCAGTGGTCCCACGGCTCCGTGTGTATCTAGAAGAATGTCCTCTGCCGGTTTTGCGCGCGGGTTGCCTTTTCTCAAGGTTTCCTCCCCGAGGAACCCCACGTTTACTAAGTCAATGCAGGTAGATTTACTGGACAGATATTTTAGGCACTTGTAAAAAATATACGCCATTTATATGTTCAGTCGTACAGTCGACAATACCGAATAATACTTACGTAGAAATACGACTGGTGGGGAAGTTATGCCCCGGTGTTCCATACCGGGGTAGTAGTCAGTTTCAATTAACTGAGGAGGTACTTGTACTTGCTCGGTCCATACGTGGATGCAATAATGCCGCATGATTATTGGCGACCGACTCCGCGAAATGCGCGAGGAAAAGAAACTCTCCCAGGGCGATATCGAAAAACGAACGGGCTTGCTTCGCTGTTATATTTCCCGCGTAGAGAATGGCCACACTGTCCCGGCTATTGAAACATTGGAAAAGCTAGCGCGCGCCCTGGAGATCCCACTCTATCAACTGTTCTATGAGGGTGAAGAGCCACCAAAACTACCTAACTTGCTAAAGCGTAAAGCGTCCGACGACAACGCTTGGGGAAGCGCCGGTAAAGAAGCTCGTTATTTGAGTAAGCTTCGTCGCGTGCTTGCCAAGACGGAAGAAGGCGATCGCAAGCTACTTCTCCACATGGTCCAGAAAATGTCTAATCGTTAGAGTGATAGCTCGCTAAAGCTGGTTCGTCCGGTCCCTAGTACCACAATCCTTACCACCTCCGGCACTCGTAGGCCAATGATTGGACGGCGGTACGTCCCTTCGCACATCGAAATCGGGAAACCAGCGGAAAACGATGCGAGAGGTGAAATTTCGATCCCTTCAGGAAATCGTTTGCTCCGCGAAAGGCTTTCGAGCCCGATTCTTATCGGGAAACGGGACCCGGCGCGCGACGGTTAGTGGGTCTTCTTGCCCGGTCGGAATCGAACATCAGCACAAGAGAAATACAGTTGTACGGATGTATTCAGCATCAAATGTTCGAATAGCGTGCCCGAACGCCGCAGTCGCGGATGTTACCGCTGGGATTTCCCCTTGATCCTCGGGCTTCAATTTCATAACTAAACTTTTTATTTGTTTTCCAACGCATGCCACTCCGCGATTTTTGAGAATCGTTTCGGTAGCTTCTTCTCGAAGGTCACCTGCAGAATTCCCCTTCCAGTGCCACACGTGAAATTCATTTTTCTTCTCGTCAGCTAATTCGAATAAAGACAGCTCAGCTGAGGCCTTGCTTTTGGCTAAAAACATGAAAATCCGCCGTTTTGGTAAATTCATCTCGTAGTTGTCCAACTTCCTCAACACTGTAACTGAATCACCGTAGTAACTGAGGACCTCCGGTTCCCAAGAATTTGTTCTGCATCCAGTGAATTCGGATTTGTCTTGACTTTGATGGGTCTGAGCCCCACCCGGATGGGCCACGACAACGATTACCAACAGCGCCGTGATAACAACAATGCGATGAGGGGTCCGCACCGTTTTGTCCTTCATTTCGTTCCTCCTTACCGATTTATCCATCGACCCAAAAAATACTGATCGCTGCTGGGAAATCTATCCTGTCAGACCTACGGACCGCATCAGTTCCGTGAATCGAGTGTCTGAACGTAGGTTATCGAGCCTCGGGTCGACCTTAATATTCACTAAAAATGGATCGCGCTGTTCGAAAGCTTCTCGCAATAATTCAAAAGCGCCGTCTTTATCCCCCAGACCTGCCAAGACCAGAGATAAGTCTGCTGAGGACACGTAGCCCCGTGCGGAGTGGGTCTTCAGCTGCTTGAGTATTTTCTTCGCATCATCAGGCCTACCAGAGACAGCATAGAAACGGGCTAGGGAAGCAATGTATTGGGGGCTATCGCCGGAAAGAGACATCGCCTTTTTGAACTCTGAGGCAGCCTTTTCCGTTCGCCCCAGTTGCACGTAAGTTTCTCCCAGAAGCCGATGGGCCTCCGCGAAGTTAGGATCAATCTCCATCGCCTTGAGCAATTGATCAATCGCCTGGTCGTATTGACGTGATTCATATAGGACCTCACCCATAACGCTGCTTATGATCAGTGAAAGTGGGTCTATCTCGCGCGCTCGTGATATTTCATGTACAGCTTCGTCGAATCTTCCCATAGCGGCCAGAAACTCGGCGTACCACTGATGAGCCGTTGCAGAGCCTTGATTTAGTTCAATGGCCCGCCTGAATTCTCGTTGAGCGCCCAGTCCCAATCGTAGTCCTCTGCGATCGATCCGAGTGAGGTGTGAACCTCAGCGAGGGTATCGTCTAACTCTCGTGCTTTGGTCGCTGCGGCCTTTGCTTTGAGGCAGAGCTTCGTTGGGCGGGAACAGCCCGTATTCTGCGAGCATCAGATAGGAATCGGCCAGCCCGGCATAGGCGGGTGCATACTTGTCATCCACCGCAATTGCTTGTTCGAAATATTCAACGCCTTTGACAAACCCTTCCGCCGTCCTCTTGTTCCAGAAGTAGCGACCTTTGAGACAGGCCTCGAAAGCGCCGGGATGAATAGGCACCGTGGTCACCAGGCGAGCTTGTTCTTGCGATGTGAGCTTGATCCTAATTTCTTTGGTGATGGCCTGAGCGATTTCGCTTTGCAATGCCAGAACGTCCCTGATGTCGCGCTCATAGCTCTGGGCTAATAACTGTCTGTCAGTGGATGCCTCTACGAGCTCGGCTGAGATGCGTACGCGGTCGCCGAAACGCAATACTGAACCCTCTACGACGGCATCCACATGCAACGATCGTCCAATTTCTGGAAGGGACTTCTTTGTCCCCTTGTATTGCATTACCGAGGTACGCGAAATAACTTTTAAAGCATTAAGCTGAGCAAGCTTGGTGATGATAGCGTCCGTCATTCCGTCGACGAAATACTCCTGCTGTGGGTCACCGGAAAGACTTTCAAACGGCAAAACGGCTAAGGACTGAATGGATGACCGCGTGGCCCGCGCTGCTAAACGGTTCCGCAAATCACCGAAATTCCACCCGCCGATCAACAGCACCAGAGCCGCAATTGACAACCCGATGGCCGTGGCCGGACGTTTCCAACTCTTAAGGAAGCTTGGAGCAATAGTTGTAGGCAGAGAACTAGCGGGTCTTCCAAATTGGCGCAAGTCTATAGCCAGCTCCTTCGCTGACTGATAACGGTTCTCCGGTTCTTTCTCCAAACATTTCAGAATGATGCGCTCGAGTTCCGAAGAAATGCGGGGCATGATTTCTCGCGGGGGGACTGCAGGATGGTGGAGAATTGAGTCAATTAGTCGCGACGCTAGAGTCTCGCGAAACACCCGCTGACTTGTAGCCATCTCGTACAGTACACAGCCCAAGCCGTAGACATCCGTCCGAGCATCAGCCTCGTCCCCGCGTAATTGTTCAGGTGCCATGTATGGAAGCGTACCTGCGCCACGTTCAGTATCAATAGTGGTTTCGGTGGTTAATTTATCGCCACCTTGGTGCAGTAGCCTAGCCAGGCCGAAATCGACAACTTTAGCTTGGTCTTTTGGGGTTACCAGAATATTGCTGGGCTTTATATCCCGATGCACTAAGCCTTGCTCATGAGCCTCCGAGAGTGCTGACGCAATTTGTGCACCTAACGCTGCGATTTCCTTCTCGGTGAGCGAGGCGTTTGCTAGGCGCTCGCGAAGTGTTTTCCCCGCGACGAGCTCCATCACCAGAAAATCTATCCCATTCTCTGTGCCAAACTCGTGAATCATGCCGATGTTGGGATGGTTCAGCTTGGCGAGACCGAGCGCTTCTTTTCGAAAGCGCCTGCGGGAGGATTCGTCAGTAACGGCCCTTGGCGACAAAATCTTCAGGGCAACGTCGCGATCCAGTTGTTCGTCATGCGCGCGATAGACGATGCCCATTCCGCCGGCACCGATCTTTTCGAGAATGCGATAGTGCCCGAGCGCCTGACCGATCATAGAGGAGAGCCGCCTGGGCCGGCATCTTAGGCCTCGACCTGAGACAAAGTCAACGCATTGTGCAGACACGCATCGTGCAGAAACTGAAAGCGCGAGAAGCAATTTCTGAAAGACAAGTGGCGGCAGTTGTGAAGCTACGGCGAGGGGTTCGTTCAACCTGAGGAGCACCTAGGAGTTCGATCCTTGACACCGCGGGCACTCGTACGCCAAAGATCGGCTGCGAGATGTCTCTTTATACATACAAACTGGAAAATGCCTAGAAGAACACTGAGAAATGAATTTTCTAATCTTATCAGGTGGAATTCATGCCGAGCCGGATTCTTATGCGCAAAAGGGACTCCGTACCGGCGTGTTAGCTCGTCTTCGTACCCGAAACAATTGTTTGCGTATCCACAATTCCGACCGCCATGAAAATTCGACGCTGCGTTACGCGTAGCCGCCGCGTAACCGCAAAACACGTTTTTGGCGGTTTTGGCCGTTCTGGCGTTTTGTAGAATCAATAACTTACATGATTTCAACGTGGCCCGTCGGTTCGATTCCCCCCGCCGGCACGTTGATGTGGGTCCGACCCGGAGACATGGGTTAACAGAATCTACCGGCTACATCGGTAACAACGGCAGGGCCGCAAGCCTTTTGTTTCTGTTCACGCACTCCGCATGCAACCGTCACGAATGCTTTTTTTCTGTCCTCTCCGAAAGAAAATTCGAATGCAGGTGGCTTTGTTGGATGTACATTCCTCCGCGACTTCGGAGAATGATGGCGCGCCATACTTCGGGATCCGCTTTCCGAAACGTTTAATTTCCGGCATGCCTCACACATATGGATTTGAGAGCACCTCGTGTCAGCTGGAATCTCGCGCACGGAGAAGCGGATTCCGATTAACTGAAGGACGCACGTTCAAATCCCATTTCAGAGATCTTTCGAGTTATACGGTCTTCCCCGTATAGGCAGCGTTCATGCGCACGATAAAATCACAAGCCGGGTGATGTACCTGCGCAATTGACCTTCGAGCGGATTGAGGGAGTATGAGTAAATTTCTGTGTACCTTGGCCTTGGGCCTATTCAGTGTGCATACCACGTACGCCGTTCCGCAAGAGCGCGAACGCACCCGGGATTCACAGCAAACGCGGGATTCGCAGCGGACATCACTAATAAATATCCGCGTGTCGCGAACCGTGCAGGCTGTGAATTACCGCGACAGGGCTTCCACCAAGATCGATTTTCGGGGCACGCCGCTTATGCCGCGGGCCGAAGGAAAAGCGGACATTGAGGCCAAGCGCGGGCGCATTGGAATTAAGGCTGAATTCGAACATCTCGAATTACCGACAACTTTCGGCTCAGCCTATTTGACGTACGTGCTGTGGGCGATTTCACCGGAAGGCAATCCCAATAATTTGGGCGAAGTGGTACTCGACGGCAGCAAGAGCAAACTGGAAGTCACCACCAACCTACAGACGTTCGCCATGATTGTGACCGCTGAGCCATACTTCGCGGTCAGTTTTCCCAGCGAAGTAGTGGTCATCGAAAATATCGTTCGCGGTGACACCAAGGGATCCGTCAGCACCGTCGATGCCAGGTTTGAGCTCTTAAAGCGCGGCACCTATGACGATATGCGTTTAGAGCGCTTCACTACCGACGCCAGCGCTCCGCTATCGCTGTACGAGGCTCGCAACGCTTTGCGAATTGCGAAAGCCCAGGGAGCTGCGGAATACGCGCCGGAATCCTGGGCCAAGGCGGAAGACGCCATGCGGCGAGCGGAGGATTACCAGCTGCGTAAGCAACATAAGGCGGTGCCAACCGTCGCAAGGGAGGCGGTGCAGGACGCGGAGGATGCGCGCAACATCGCCGTAAGACGCCAGGAAGACGAGCGCGTCGCTCAACAGCAGCATGAAGCGGATGAGCAAGCACGGCGCGCTAAGGCCGCTCAGGAAGACGAAGCGCAACGCCGCGCGGATGCGGAACGCCAGCAGCTGCAAGCAGAGGTAGCTGCCGCGCAGGAAGCTAAGGCCCGTGCTGAGGCGGATGCGCAGCGTAAAGCCGCCATGCTCCAGGAACAGCAGGCCCGCGAGCAAGCTGCTTTAGCGGCGCAACAAGCTGCGCAGTCTGCCCAGCAGGCTCAGGATGCTCAGTCGCAAGCGCAACAAGCGCAACAACAGGCCGCGCAATCGGAACGCGATAAGCAGGAACTACGCGCCAAGCTGCTGCAACAATTCAATCGTGTTCTCGAAACGCGCGATACCGCGCGCGGTTTGGTCGTAAATATCGGCGACGTATTGTTCGACACCGGAAAATACACCTTGCGCCCGCCAGCGCGCGAGGCCTTGGCTAAGCTATCCGGCATCGTGCTCGCCTATCCAGGTTTGAGACTGCAAGTGGAGGGTCACACCGATTCCACCGGTACCGCCGCATTCAACCAGAAACTCTCTGAGCAACGAGCAATGACGGTGCGTGATTATCTGGTGCAACAAGGCCTGGATATGAATTCCGTCACTGCGGCCGGCCTCGGTGAAGGTGTACCTATAGCCGATAATTCGACCGCAGCCGGCCGTCAGAAAAATCGACGCGTGGAAATCATCGTTAGCGGGGAAGTGATTGGCACCAGGATTGGCGGCCAGCCCGGGGATCAACCACCACAGTAGCAGATAACCAATTCAGCACAAAAAACACGCCGAAATCTCCGGCGCGGTTTTCTTTATATTAGTTCTTCGGACCAAGCTTGAGGTTCACAACAATTTCTTTGCGGCTTTCAAAACTGGAAATCGTACGCGTGGCAGACTTGGCGCCATCCTTTTCGGCGTGCAGTTCAAAGTCGGTATTGGGATCCAGGCCGCTGAATCTGTAATTTCCGGTATCGTCCGCGATGTAGCTGCGCACCGCATTGGTCCGGGTATTTTTCAGGAACACGACTGCGCCAGGTACCGGCGTTTCGGCTTTATCGGTGACAATTCCATGGACGCTGCGCAGTTGTGATTCGTGCTTGGCTTCTTGAGCAGCGGCAAACGACGCAAGGAATAGCAGTGCTATCGCCAGCCCCATAATCTGTCGCGCATACTTCATTTTTTGCCTCCGCTGACCGGCTGCATGTGTAAGACAACGCTCTCTTCGGATTGCCCATTTATCGCCTGGGACTGTTTGGCGAAGCCTTTACTCTCGGCGGCGATTTCGTAGTCGGGGCCTTTAGGCACGCGCACGGCGAATTCTCCTCGAAAATTCGTATACGTTTCCCAGTGGCTTTTCTTTTGATCGGATCTGCGGATTCGCAATTTAACGCCCTGCAAAGCCAGGCCGCGCTCGTTGAAAACGGTTCCGCGAATCACCAGGTCATCGGCATGAGTGTGTTTGGATTTTCGCGACGAAGAAGAATCGGAAGGTGCCGGCTGTGTCCCGGACGATGTCGCGGCATCCTGTCCGGCAAGTAGCGGCAGACAGGAAGTAATGAATATGGCAGCGAGAATCATGACACACCGTTTGCGATGCATCATTTCCTCCGCTTGCTTGGATGATGGCCCAACCACCGAAGATGCCCCACTGCGAAAGTCGTCGTCACTCTTCGTCTAACTCTTCCTCTTCTTCTTCCTCGTCGAGCAAATCTCCGTTTTCGGCGACTTCGACCGTCTCTTCGTCATCATCGTCATCGTCTTCTTCCTCATCATCGGAAATGATGTTGAGGTGAACTGGGTGGGTCTGCGAGACTTCCAGCTCCGATTCGCACTCCGGGCAACTGAGAATCTCGCCTTCTTCTACTTCGTCTTCATCGACATCTATTTCGGTGGCACACTCGGGGCAGCGAATCACGGCTCCATCCTCCATCGATTTGTTAGCCCGGCAGCCCGCGAAGCCCGCTCACTGCCGCGAGCCTATTATATACTCCGCTGTGTGAAGTCAACCCTGTAGGTAAATTGCATGTGCGAAAAAAACAGGCATGAAATATGCCTAGTAATATGTTCCCGTTCTGATAAATGGCCTCTTCCCGCGAATATCCTGAGCGTCCCCTGATTGGCGTGGGTGGTGTAGTGATTGATAAAGGCCGCGCGCTGTTGATCCGCCGGGCCAGCGAACCGCTGCGAGGCGAATGGTCCATTCCCGGAGGCATGCTGGAATTGGGAGAAACCCTGGAACAGGGTGTCGCCCGGGAGCTGCTGGAGGAAACGGGCCTGCAGGTTCGCGTGCTTGAGCTAATCGAAGTATTCGATCGCATTGTTTACGCGCCGAATGGAGAAAGCGCTGCTGGTGACCACCTGGAACGGCCGCGTTTCCACTACGTCATCGTCGATTATCTTTGCGAACGCATCAGCGGTGAACACGCGGCCGCGAGCGATGTCACAGATGTGGTGTTTGCGCAGGAAGAAGAACTACAGCGGTTTAGCTTGACCGAAACGGCTTTACGCATTCTGCATAAAGCTTTCGCCATGGATCGCGCGCGTCATGGGAAAGGTGAAGGATCATAGATTAGGCAGCCGGCAACGTTCCGCGTGTGCGTTCGCGCTTGCTGAATTCCTGCACCGCCATGTGCAAATCGCTGGCGGTGAAATCCGGCCAGCGTTTTTGCAGAAAAACAAATTCCGCGAAGGCGCATTCCCACAACAAAAAGTCGGACAGCCTTTGTTCTCCGCCGGTGCGAATCAGCAAGTCCACATCTGTCGATCCCGACCGAAAATCCACGAGAATTTTGCCGAAAGCTTCGCAAGATAGTTCCGTGACTTTGTAAAAACGGCAAGCCGCCAGGTAAATCGCCTCGCGCGCGGAGTAATCGATAGCCAGGCGAAGATGTAACCGGGTGCCTCCGGCGGTCGCAGCCTCGGCGTCCGCAATCGCCTGCCGCAAATTGACCGGCAAGCGGTCGCGCCGTCCGATCACCGATAAACGCACTCCTTCATCCATGCAGTGAGATGTTTCGGCAAGTAAATATTCGTGCAGAAGCCGCAGAATCCCCGCGATCTCCGACGTGGGCCTCTGCCAGTTGGCGGAGGATAAGGCGAACAACGTCAAAGTATGAATCCCCAAACTGGGTGCCGCTTCGATAATCTCTCGCGCCGTTTCCGCTCCAGCGCGATGGCCGGCGGATCGCGGCAGCCCCTTGGCCGTAGCCCATCGTCCATTGCCATCCGAGATGATGGCCACATGGATGCCGTTGTTGTTCGGTCGCGTGTTCGAACCTGTTTCGATCGAAGTTAAAGAAGACATGGCCGCCTCACCGACAATTTAGTTAGTGCAAACTACTCTGTAATACAAAGTAAACCCGCATGAAAAAGACGCTGCGTTCACAGTGAGTCCGCGCTTATTTCTCCCGTGTCGCCCTTATCAATGCTTCCATGTGATTGAGATAGCGTTCCAGCGCTTTGCGTCCGGCCCCAGCCAGCCGGTATTCCGTCTTGGGCAAGCGGCCATCGAAGGATTTGCTGCACACGATGTAGCTGGCCTCTTCCAACTTGCGCGCATGCACACTTAAATTTCCGTCGGTGGTCTTCAAAAGCGCTTTCAATTCGTTGAAGGTCAACGATCGGTTTACCGCCAGCGCGCTTACGATGCCCAGCCGGATGCGTTCGTGAATCAGCCGGTCGAGATCCGGAGAAACCGCCTCGCGCGTTTGTTCCCGCACCGTTGCCGGCGAATCCTCGCGCTGCCTGGTACGCGGAACGCGATCTTGAGGAGCTACAGAAGATTTAGCCATGTCATTAACCTCCGTAGTGCCGGGCGATCCATAGGCCGAAGGCGATTTGCACCACACCAAAGCCCGCGGCCATGAAGTAATTTCCCCAGGCCAGCGGCGCGAACAACGCGCAGCCGCCCAGGCCCATGAGACACAGACCCATCACCGGTACTACCCGCACAGAAAAAGCGCCACCCGTCACTACCGCCGCGCCATACAGCAGAAGCCAGACGGCCGGCAAAATCGCGAACGATCCTGAACTATAAAACGCAAAGGTCATCAGCCCGCCGACGATGATCGGAGGCGCAAAGCTAAGAAGAAATTTTCGGCCCGGGCCAGAAAATAGTTTCGAATTGGCGCGATGCGCTTTCGTCGCTGCCGCCGGGGCGGCAATGGCCACCGCGATGAAGGCCTCCACAAGCCATACCCCGAACCAGCCGCGCGGGGTGGTCTGCACGGAAGCAATACCGGCTGCAACTATTGCGGTGATGCCCATCGCCACGCCACCCCATCCCGGAACGGCGGTAAATTCCGCGGCCGATTCCATGGTTTCGCGTATGTAGCGAAGATGGTCGGCAGCCCGCGCGTCGATGGGAATAGGACCGGTTCTGGGAGCGGGAACGGAGCTGGTCTTTAACATGAGTAAGTCAGAAATGAATAAGTCAGCATGGCCAATTCAACCCGGTCAATCTTGCCAGCTTCAGCATGGCATGAAAACTAGCAGGCGCCTGGAAATCTGTCAAGTACTTTATGACGTAAAGTGGAGTCAGGCGGCCGCGGCGCTCCGGGAAGTCCGTGTATACCGTCCGCTCATAGCATTCCAGCGAATGGTGAATATGTCGGCGAACATTTTGAGGCTGTCTCCCAGCATGCTGACTTTTGTGGCTGGTGAGTGCCCCCAGCGCACCGGGATTTCGATGGCTCGCAATCCGTGATGCCTCGCCAGATATAGCAATTCCGGATCAAAGCCGAATCCCTCAATGCGCTGTTGCTCGAAAATAATCCGGCAGCGCTCGCGCCGGAAAGCTTTAAACCCGCATTGCGTATCGACAAACGGCAAGCGCAACACGATGCGCACAATTTTGTTGAAGATGATGCCCGCGAACTCCCGGAAAATCGATTGGTGCGTGCTGATCAGGCTGCGATCCATGGCTCGCGATCCAATGGCCACGTCATAGCCATTATTTAAGGCGCTTATCAGTTTGTCGGACTCCTCTATGGGCGCAGAAAGATCAGCATCGGTGAAGAGCACCATGTCGCCCTGGGATTCCAGCATTCCATGCCGCACGCTGTAACCCTTTCCGCGATTCGTGCGGTTCGAAAGCACACGAAGCCCGGTGAGCTTCCCGCGAAATGATTCCGCCACGGCTGCGGTTCGATCCGTCGAGCCATCGTCCACGAGCAGCACCTCCGTGCGCAGACCCAGCGTGGGCAGATATTCAGCGATCCGTTGCAATGTTCCCGGCAGTCGCGCCTCTTCGTTGTAGGAGGGAATAATAATGGACAGATCGAAGTTGGACGCGTTCATGATCTCGAGTCCTGCGAGACGCTCGCTCCGAACTTCTGCGTGTCCAGCGTCGCAACAATCTCATCCATTTGTTGCAGCGTAGAATCGCACTCGCTTTCCGTGTTGTAAAAATGCGGTGAAATGCGTACGCCCGCTTTCGGGCGGTAGTCGACGAGAATATTTCGCTTCACCAATTCCTGGCACACTTCGGCGGCGTGGGGACATTCCACTGATACGGTTCCAGCGCGTTCCGCCGCATCTTCCGGGGTATTCACACGCCAGCCGTGCGATTTTGCGCCTGCCAGGATCCGCGCGGTCATGCGCAGCGACTTCTCTCGAATGGCGCGAACTCCCACCTGGTTAATAATGTCCAGCCCTGGTTGGCAAGCATAGAGTGCCGGAATATGCGGCGTTCCATTCAAAAATCCAAACGAATCTTCGCGTCGGTCGATCGCGCCGGTTTCAAATTCAAAAGGACGCCGGTGCGCGAGCCATCCGGTCAGCGCCGGTCTTAACTTTGCGCGCAAATCTTCCCGCACATACAAATACGCTACTCCTGGGCCGCCGCACAGCCACTTCAAAACTCCGCCCACGGCAAAATCTACCTCTAGACTCTTTACGTCGAGTGGAATCGCGCCCGTTGCCTGGAACACATCGAGTATCACGTATGCGCCAACGCGGTGAGCGCGTTCAATAATGGCGCGCGCATTTACGATGTACGAGCTGCGAAACAATACCTGCGAGATGGGCACCAGCAGCGCGGTCTCGTCAATCGCCGCGAGCAATTTATCGAGATCGATGCGAATGGGATCCGCGCTGCTTACCGTTTCGACGCGTGCGCCATGGCGGCGTTGTTCATTATAAAAATATTGGACCGAGGGAAATTCCTGATCCACCATCACAACTTTATTTCGCGCGCCCTGAAAATCGAAACACGAACTGATGATCGCCTGCGTAATGGTGACGTTCTGATGCAACGACAACTCGCCGCGTCCGGCGCCGATCAGCGGGGCGATCTTGTCGCCCACGCCAACAGCCATCTCCCACCAGCCTTCTTCCCAAGCCCGAATCCCGCGGTTTCCCCAGGAATCCGCATAGGCGCGCAGGCTGTCATAAACCGCGCGAGGCATGGCGCCGAGCGAATTGCTGATCATGTAGGTCGATTTTTCCAGTATCGGGAATTCGCCGCGCAACTCGAGAAGATCATTCATAGGGTTTGGCGCATTGTATTTTAGCGCGAGGGTATTCGCCACAGAAGAAGGCAAGGGCGCAGGTTTCATAAACGTGGATGCTCGCAAAGGCCACGTTCTGCAGGAGTAACTATTTCCGGGTATACGTCAGAAACAAAATCATTCCAGGCCCGCTCATTGTGTACCGCAGGTGAGTCTCGAGACCGCAAATGTAACTCCGCTCACCGAAATGACAAGCGAAACAGTACACAACCGCTTACGCCAAATCACGAAGTCTCAGAAGTACTATTCACTGTTGTACCCATCCATCCTAAACTTGAGTTGCCCAGCAGGGAGGATTCATGGCTACTCGAAAGCCATCGCCAGTTCGCCATTCTGCTCAGTCTGCTGGTCACTCGGACGCGATTCGCATTGTGCCCTTGCATCATCCGCAAGCTCTGCAGGCTTCCGCGCCTCAGCTTACCTATCGCAATGGCCCGTTACTCACCGCCGTGGAGGTTTTCACGGTTTTTTGGGGCACCGCCTGGAACTCCGCTCCGCAAATTACCTTGATGAAGGATATGAACGGTTTCTTCGACTACATTTTGACCAGCGCACTCATCGATCAGTTGGCGGAGTACAACGTAGGGAAATATAAAATTTCCCACGGCAAGCGCACCGGCACGACCGTCATCACGCCTCCTACCGCAAGTGCCGTGAACGACACCACCATCCAAAAGGAACTTCAAAGCGCCATCGCGTCCAATAGTGCCTTCCCAAAACCAGGCGCTAACACCTTGTACTTTGTTTTCATGCCTGAAGGAGTGAAGGTCGTGCAAGGCGGCTCGGCGTCATGCCAGGCGTTCTGCGGATATCACAACGATATCAATGGCCAGATTTTTTACGCCGTCATGCCCTATCCGGGGTGCGCGGGCTGCACCGGCGGTTTGCTACCGTTTGACGCGCTAACCTCCACCAGTTCCCACGAACTATGCGAAGCCATTACCGATCCCATTCCTGGCCAAGGCTGGTACGACGATTCCAACGGCGAAATTGGCGATATTTGTGCGTGGAAAACCAAGAAAATCGGTCAGTATACCGTGCAGCTGGAATGGTCGAATAAAGCCAACCAGTGCATTTGAAGCGTTTTGCTTGCGAACCGGCAGCCAACCGCAATCCCACCGACCCGATACCGGAGGTCACGGTATCCATCCGGCACCTTCCCGACTAAATAGTTCATTAGCCTTGCGTATCGGTATATAATCCCGCGCAAAGAGGCAGCTCCGTTCTTGGTGTGCAAGCACATTTAACTGACAGCTGCTAAGTGTATGGACGACCCTAAACTGCACCCGGGTCAGGAGGATAAACCTGGCACCGCGGCTTCTCCAGGAGTACGCGCGCCTGTTGCCGGGGAGAGTTCTGCGAGCGATATTCGGCGTGATTCTAATGCACCTCCCGGTTCAGAAGCCCCTGATCTAGACTTCGGCGCGACCCTTTCTGATAAGTCCTTTACGCCACTTCCTCGTTCTGGGCGCTCGGGTAATACTGCAAAATTGCAGCCGGGTGACGTTATCGGTGGTCGCTACGAAATCCTCGAGCTATTGGGCGAGGGCGGAATGGGGGCGGTTTATAAGGCCTCCGACCGCGAACTGAATCGATTCGTAGCGCTTAAACTGATTCGCTCGGACCTTGCTTCAAACCCCGCCATCCTGGCTCGATTCAAACAGGAGTTGTTGACGGCCCACAAGGTCACTCACAAGAACGTCATCAGAATTTATGATCTCGCCGAAGCCGATGACGTCAGATTTATTACCATGGAGTACGTCGAGGGCTGCGACCTTCGCCGCCTGCTCCTGGATCAAGGCAAGCTGCCCCCGGAACGAGCCGTCGAGATAATCCGGCAAGTTTGCTTGGCACTGGATGCCGCACACAGCGTGGGTGTCATTCACCGCGACCTAAAACCGCAAAACATTATGTGCGACCAAGCCGGCCGAATCCTGGTCATGGATTTTGGATTGGCCCGCTCCATAGAGTCAAAGGGGATGACCCAGACCGGCGCCTTGATGGGAACCATCGAATATATGTCGCCGGAGCAGTCCATGGGGCAGCAACTGGACCAACGCTCAGACTTATTCGCCATAGGTCTGATCTTCTATGAATTGCTCACTAACGAGACGCCTTACAAAGCTGAATCCGCGATGGGCAGCTTGCTGCTGCGCAACCAAAAACGCGCTATTCCCGTGACGGAGTTGGATGCCTCTGTCCCCAAAGGGTTGAGCGACATTGTAGGCAAGTGTCTGGAGCGCGATTTGAACTTGCGTTATCAAAGCGCGCAGGAAATTCTTGCAGATCTCGAGGCGGTACAGGGCAAGCGCCGAATCTCGGCCTCCAATCTGAGGTTGTCGGCGGTCTTTGACCATGTTTCCTGGAAGTGGGTTGCGGCGGCGGCGATTGTGGTCGTAGTTCTTTCCATTGCGGGATGGGCGATAAAAGGCAGGTCGAGCGGCAAAGCCACTCCTGCGGCCGCGAGCACCGTGCCCGCGGGCCCGGAAGTTTCGCTGGCGATACTTCCCTTTCGGAATGGCTCTGGCGATGCCAGCTTAGATTGGCTGGGCGGAACCCTAGCGGCCATGCTGAGCACGGACGTCGGCCAATCTGCGCATCTCCGGTCGATTTCGCCGGACCGGTTGCATCAAGTGCTGTCGGACTTGCGCATCACGCCGGGAACCACGATCGATTCGACCATGGCGGGCCGCATTGGAGAATTCAGCAATGCGGATACGGTTGTTTGGGGGCAGTACGTTAGATTCGGTGACCAGATTCGCATTGACGCCACGCTTCGGGATTTGAAACATCAGCGCAGCATTCCGGTAAAGGTAGAAGCTCCGAATGAAAAGGGCTTACTGCCGGCGATCGCGCAACTGGCGCAATCGATTCGAGGGAATCTCGCGCTTTCCTCGAACGTGTTGCAAGAGCTGAGCGCCGGCTCGCTGAAACCGTCCTCGAATTCTATAGCGGCGCTGAGGAATTACAACGAGGGATTGGATTTCGCGCGGCAAGGGAATCATCTGGAAGCGGAAAAGCGTTTTCAGGGGGCGATCAAGGATGACCCGCAGTTTGCCCTGGCGTATGCGCAACTGGCAAAGAACTACAGCAGCATGGGCTACGACAATGATGCGGAGCAGGCGGCGCAGAAAGCGGTAGGGCTGAGCGAGAACCTTTCACAGGCGGAAAAGTATTTCACCGCGGCCACGCGCGCGCAGGTGACCAAAAATTATTCCGAGGCGATCAAGGCATACGAAAGCCTGGCCAAAGCCGCGCCGGAAAACACGGATGTGCAGTTCGCACTTGCGGAGTTGTATGAAGACAGCGGCGACTTCGCGAAAGCGAGCGAGCATTACCAGAAAATTCTGGCGGCGAGTCCCAAAGATGTGATGGCCACGCTAGCGACAGGCCGCGTCGCGCTGCGCACCGGCAACGCGCAGGCGAGTCTCGAGCCGCTCAACCGCGCACTCAGCTTTTCCATTCAGATCGGCAACGATGAGGAGAAGGCCACCAGCCTTCACGACATCGGCTACGCCTACGAAGCATTGAACCAGCCGGATGAAGCGCTGCGAAATTACCAGCAGGCGCTGGAAATTCGGCGGCGCATCGGCGAGAAGCGCGGCATCGCCAGGAGCCTGAACCGCATGGCGCGTGTGGAATCCATGCTGGGAAAACCCAAGCCGGCTGCGGCGCACTTCGAAGAGGCCCTGAAGATTGATCGCGAGATCGGCGACAAGCGCGGGCTAGCGGACACGCTGGTGGATGTGGGGAATTTCTATGACGACAGCGGTGATCACGACCGCGCGCTGAAACTTTACAAGGAGTCGCTGCTGATCGAGCGGGACATCGGCGACGAAGTGATGCAGGCGAATTGCCTCAACAATATTGGCAGCGTCTATTTTTCGAAGGGCGAATACCAAGACGCCCTAACCTATTTCCAGCAGGCTTTGCAGTTGCGCGAGAAGTCGAAAGTGGCCCAGGACATTGTGGAAAGCGTGCACAACGTGGCCGAGACTTCCGCGCGCATGGGGCAATACGACCAGGCGGCCTCGCAGTATATGCGGGCGCTGGACCTGCGGCGTAGTTCGGGCGACGCGCGTGGCGGGGCGATTGAAGCGTACAGCATGGGCACGCTGTTCAGTTATCAGGGGCGCTTTGGCGCGGCGATCAACTCCAAGCAGGAGGCGCTGAAGACGTTTCGCGACCTGAAGGACCGTACTTTCTGGATGGCGGAGATCCTTGGGGGATATGGAGAGGCGCTGACACTAGGCGGGCGCGGGCAGGAATCGCGAGGTTCTTTGGAAGAGGCTCTCAATCTTGCACGGGAGCTGAAAAACGACGGCCTGGTGGCACAAACTTTAGTGTTTCAGGGCGACGCATTTTACTACCAAGGCGATTCGAAAACGGCGCGGACATATTATGAGCGTGCCGCACAGTCGGCGGCTCACGCCAAGGAGCCCGACAAAGTGATTATTGCCAAGACCGGGCTGGCGAAAGCGGATATGGATGTTGGGCAGGTGGCGGCCGCGATTTCGAGCCTGCGGACTCTAGCGAAGCAGTCGGAGGATCAGGGCTTTTCGTTCATGGCGGTAGAATGCCAAGTGTACATGGCGGATGGCATGATGCGGAACCACGACGGCGCTCATGCGCGGCAGGAGCTGGAGCACGCGCTGCAGCGCACGGAGAAATTGGGGCTTAAGCCGCTTAGCGCGCGGGCGCACTACTTGTTGGCGAACGATCTGCGGGGTTCCGGGGATGCGGCGGAGGCGCAGCAGCATTATCGCAACACGGTCGAGTTGATTGATGCCATGCGCAAAGACCCGGGTTCAGAGAAGATTTTACAGCGCGCGGATATAAAGATGATGTACGACGACGCCAGCCGTTGGGCGCAAGGCGCCAAGTCTTAGTTTTAATCCAAGTGCCCCGCTTGGCGGGCCTGCCGTCTCACAAATAAGTGGAGTTAGTGTAGTCAAGATGGAAGGGAACGGGCCCCGCCCCGTTCCCCTCACGATGAGATCTTTGCAGATCAGTTGAACTGAAAGCCTACGGTTGCGGGCACGATGGTAAGCCCGGAACTGAAGCTCAGCGAGACGTTGGCGCAGTGGCCTTGCCAGCTCTTCTGGGTCTTCCACACGATTTGGTAGTTACCGCCGCCCAGGTTCTGCAGACCAGAATTGCCGGCAGAGGTGAGGTTGTCGGTGGCCAGATTGGTGGAGGTGTTGCTTGGGCACGACACTCCGAAGGTCGACAGGTTGACCCACGGGGCGGTGGCGGGTACGGTCGGGTCGGTGCAGGTGTTCGTAACCTGGTTGAATGAGTTGCACAGGGAAAGATTGGTCACGGGATTTCCCAGGACGTCGAAGAGCTGGAACGAGAGCGGCCTGGCTGCTCCAGCCTTTACTGTGTTCAGCGCAGTGTTCACCACCGGTGTCCCAAAACCCTTGAAGCGGGTGGTGCTGCCATTGGTTATGGGCGGAGCACCGAGAGTGCGGGTGGCAACGAAGCAGGAGGGACCCCTGCTGCCGCCCTTGGTGGTCGGGTCCTTCACCGTAGCCTCGTAGGAGAGGAAAATACTCTGCACATTGCTGCTGGAGGTGAGTGGGCAATTTACGCCATGGGCGACGAGAAAATCGGGGCCGCCGATTCCGTTAGGGAGGCTGGCAGGCAAGTCATAGCCGGTAGCGAGCAGATAGATAAAATCGCAGTCCGACGCGTTGGGAGCGGCGGATACCTTGCAAGTCGTCTGGAACTCGACGCACGTATCAGCGCCAAGCTGCGAACTGTAGTCGCCATAGGGAACACAAGTCTCGTTCGTGAAGCCGGGTATTCCGCCCTCCCCAGTGGGAAATGAACTTGAGGGAGTCAAAACTGCGGTAACAGTTAGCTGCTCACCACCTACGTTGTTCACCCCGGTAATCTTGTAAGTGTCGGTATTAAACCGAAGAGTGGTTGTCGTTCCGGGGCCCCCGAGCGTTACTGTCTGGCCGCTCTGATTGGAAGTGAAATCCCAACTGAGAATGTCGTGGTTCTCGTCGAATACTCCAGTGGCTGCTGTAAACCCGACGAAAGCGTCCTGATTAGGATCCAGGCCTATTGAAGTCAGATCAAAATCGGATGACAAGACGACCTGATTGTCCACAGTAACGGTCAGTGAGTGGCAGTCGGAGCAATATTCGATTGTTGCGGTATGCACATTTCCGTCAGCTATAAATATGGGTGTATCAGAACTGCTGGGGTCCTGCTCCCCGAACGAGCAGCTATCATGGTTGGCGGTATTAGCTAATGAACCGCAACTTTGGATCCCAATTTCGTTGCTGCTAATGTCGCTGTTCTCTGGATTCTGAAAAGTATCGAATTCCACCGCGACGCTATGCGTCAGCAACTGAAATCCGATACCTCCGCCTCCGGAAGTGGCCGGATTGCCGACGGCGAAGCCTCCGCTCGTACCGTTAGGGAATGAGCCATTTTGAATCACGAAGGCAAAGCCGTCTCCGTTCGTGCCGGTGTTCGTGCCGCTCAGCTGGAACGTGAAGGTGGTCGAAAAGCCCTGCACCAAGGGTAAAGGTGCGGTATACCACGCACTGCCGATCTGGTTGGTGGCACTGGGGGTGAGCCGCAGCACGTTGTTATTACCAACTAGCACCACCGAAGCGTTTCCGTTGGTCTGCAAGCCGGCGGTTGAGTTGAAGTTGGGGAACGAGACGGTTTGCTGTGCGCGTAAGGACTGGCCGCCCGCCAAGATGAAGCAGCAGATTATTGACGCTTGCGCGAAGAGGCGCAGTCTAGACCATAAGACGTTCATAAAGGCACCTTGCGATAAAAAGAGAGGATTGCCGGGCCATAACTTAAACGAAGAGTTCATTGTCACTGCGGGGAAATGCCGACGACTCTGGATTGTGACTTTTACGCTGTGCAGGTCTGTATGTCAAGCAAAAACGACAACAACCTGGCGGCAGGAGGGGCAATTTCTCTCAATAATTCCTGAGCTCCATCGTCAAAAGAGACTCGTCTCAGGCTGAGACTTCTGTATCGCTCAGTGTCTCTGAAGCGCAGGAGGAACGCCAAGCTTCGCGATCGGTCTTCTACTTCAATAAGCCCTTGATACGGCTGCCCAGAACCTGTTGCGCGGTCTTCTCATTTACGAAGCGGCCGAGCATGCCCAAGTCGGCATCGACGATTACGTCGCGATCGGTAACTTCCACGGTGCCTTTGATCGGAGTGCTCACAAATCCCATTTTGGCTGTAAGCGCGAAGGTCATCGTCGAACCTTGCCAGCTACGATGTTCGACCGTTAATTTGACGGGAAGCGCCCCGGCCTCCTTAAACAAGTCGTCCCAGGAGCGATCGACGGATTGAACCACCTCTTCCTTGGTACGGTTATGTGATATAGAAATTCGCACAATAGGTCCTTAAGCTCTAGAATTTGGAAGTATATCGCTTGCGGTGTAGATATGCTGGCTAACCTTCATATGCCTTTTATACTCCTTGGTGCATCCAATCCTGCCTTATGGGAACCGCTCCAATGAAGCAACTGCCAACCCTTTCTCCGGAACGCCGCGAGCAACTGTTTCCTAAGCTCGCAAATGCGCACGTTGAGCGCATCGCGTCCGTGGGTCGCAAACGCAAAGTAGCTAAGGGCGAAATGTTGATCAAGCAGGGTGAGGTGGCGCCTTTCTTCCTGATCACCAGCGGACGACTCGACATCATTCAGCCCACCGACCAGGGCGAACTCACTATCGTTCAGCATGAACCCGGACAGTTTACTGGTGAACTGAACATGCTCACGGGCCGCCGCTCGCTGGTATGCGCGCGTATGGGCGAGGCCGGCGAGGTTATCGAACTTAGCCCTGAGGAACTGCAGGCTCTCGTGCAGACCGACGTCGGAATCAGCCAGGTGCTCATGACCGCCTTCATTTTTCGCCGGCTGGAGTTGATCGCCAATCACGTCGGCGACGTAGCGCTTATCGGTTCGCCGCATTCTCCTGGCACTCTACGGATAAAAGAGTTCCTCACCCGCAACGGCCATCCTTATACCTATCTTGATCTCGACAAAGATTCGGGCGTGCAGGAAATGCTCGATAGGTTCAAAGTGGGCGTCGACGAGATCCCTGTTCTAATTTGTCGCGGTACCACAGTTCTGCGCAACCCCAGCAATCAGCAAGTGGCGGACTGCCTGGGCTTGAATCCCAAGCTTGATGAGACTCAGGTTCTCGACGTCGTGATCGTCGGTGCGGGTCCCGCGGGATTGGCTGCCGCCGTGTACGCGGCGTCTGAAGGCCTCAATGTGCTGATGATTGAAACCACCGCGCCGGGCGGCCAAGCAGGCTCCAGCTCCAAGATCGAAAATTATTTGGGTTTCCCAACGGGAATTTCCGGGCAGAACCTGGCTGGGCGCGCTTATGCGCAGGCGCAAAAATTTGGCGCCAAATTGATTATTGCGCGCAGTGCCGTAAGGCTCAGCGGAAAGCGCCCCTACAAAATCGAAATTGATGACGGACATTCCGTTGCCGGACGCACCGTGGTGATCGCCACAGGCGCGCAATATCGCAAACTGCCGCTAAAAAATCTAGACGACTTTGAAGGCATGGGCATTTATTTCGGCGCGACGTTTATCGAGGCGCAGATGTGCGGCGAAGATGAAGTTATTGTCGTCGGCGGAGGCAATTCTGCCGGGCAAGCCGCGGTTTTTCTTTCAGAGACCGCCAAGCATGTGCACATGCTGGTGCGCTCCAATGGCTTGGCCGATAGCATGTCGCGCTACCTCATTCGCCGCATCGAAGACAGCCCCAAAATTACGCTGCACGTCTGCACGGAAATCTCGGCGCTGGAGGGAGAGAATCACCTCGAGCGCGTGCAGTGGCGCGATAAAAACAATGGAGCCACGGAGATGCATGATATCCGGCACATTTTCCTTATGACCGGAGCAACTCCCAACACCCAATGGCTTAACGGTTGTGTGGCGCTGGATGATAAGGGCTTCGTCCGCACCGGCTCCGATTTGTCCGAGGAAGATTTGCTCAAGTCCGGTTGGCCGCTCGAACGTCATCCCTTCCTGCTGGAAACCAGTTTGCCCGGCGTGCTCGCAGTGGGGGATGTGCGTTCTGGAAATGTGAAGCGTGTGGCGTCCGCGGTGGGAGAAGGCTCGATTTCTATCCATCTGGCGCACAAAGCGCTCGCTGAGTAGCGGCTAAACCTTGATCCACGAACGTAAAAAAATAAATTAATCGCGATGAGAAAAAAGAATTATTTGCGTACAGTTATTTTCTGCTACCTGGCGTATCTGGAAGTCAATAGAATGTTCGCCTTGGGACTTGCATGAACCTTAGTAGTCGGTCTGCAGCATTTCTTGTCGCGCTCGGAATACTTCTTTGTTTTTGCGCCAACGCTTTGATTGGTCAAGTCGGCGCTCGATCAACCTTGCAACTGGACTCGGGCGAGCACATTTATAAGTCCGCTTGCATTGCTTGCCACGGGCCAGATGGCACCGGGACGCCACAAGCCATCGCCGGATTCGAACGCCCACGCACCTTTCCAGATTTTACCCAGTGCGATCAGACCACGCCGGAAGACAACACCGCGTGGAAAGCGGTGATAACCAACGGTGGTGGGTACCGCGGCTTCTCGCCCATCATGCCTTCCTTTAAAGAGGCTCTGACCTCCAAGCAGATCGATCAAGTAGTGCACTACTTGCGAAGCCTCTGCCGCCAACCAGGATGGCCGCGCGGCGAACTAAATCTCCCCAGAGCCCTCGCCACGGAAAAAGCTTATCCGGAAGATGAGGTGGTCATTTCCAGCAGCTTCAACGCCGAAGGCGCTCCGAGCATCGTGAGCCACATCATTCACGAGCAGCGCTTCGGAAAAAACAATCAAATCGAGGTGGACGTTCCGCTGAACTTTCAGGATCAGAATCACACCTGGTACGGCGGCGTGGGCGACACCACGCTGGGCTTGAAACGCGTAATGTTTTCCAATTTGCAAAAAGGGTCGATCCTGAGCCTGTTTGGCGGCGTCATCGTGCCGACTGGCAGCAGGCAGCGGGGCTTCGGATCCGCCACCACTACATTCGAAACGTTCGCGGCCTTCGATCAACTTTTCCCGACGAATACTTTTGTGCAGACGCAATTAGGCGCCGATCTGCCGCGCCACACCGACATCGCGCCGCAATCCATATTTTTTAACACTGCGATTGGGCAGATGCTTCCCCAGGATCACGGCTTAGGCCGCCTGCTGACTCCCATGATGGAATTTCTAGCCGCGCGAGATCTCACAGATCGCGCCAAAACAGATTGGGACGTTCTCCCACAAATGCAGGTAACCATCAGCAAGCGGCAACATGTCCGCGCCGATCTCGGATTGCGCATCCCCGTCACCAATACTGCCGGGCGGCCAAAACAAATTGTGTTCTACCTGCTGTGGGATTGGTTTGACGGACGATTGAACGAGGGCTGGTAAATGCGAAAGCTTTCCTGGTATGCGCTGTTGGCGCTCACTCTGTTCTCGTTGCCTGCTGCACTTGTTAGCCAGACTTCTAAAGACACCGCCAAAGAAACGAGCAAAAAAAATGAGTTGAAGCCGAAGTTTCAGACTTCTGACCGCTGCCTGGCTTGTCACAACGGACTTACCGCTCCCTCCGGCAAAGATGTTTCTATCGGCTTTGATTGGCGCTCCAGCATCATGGCCAATTCCGCGCGTGATCCTTATTGGCAAGCTAGCGTTCGCCGCGAAGATGTCGATCATCCCGAATCAAAAGCGCTGATCGAAGATGAGTGCGCGGCTTGCCACATGCCTATTGCTCGTTATGAAGCAAAGGTGGAAGGCCATAAAGGCGAAGTGTTCGCCCATCTTCCTTTCGGTAATGATCCCAAGAAAAATGCCTCCGCTGAAGACGGCGTGTCATGCTCGATCTGCCACCAGATCGGCACGGAAAAACTCGGTACCAGAGAAAGTTTTAACGGCGGCTTTGTCGTCGATCCCCCACGCACGAAAGGTGAGCATCCGGAATACGGCCCATATCCGATTGAGAACGGGCAAGCGCACATCATGCAGACGTCCTCAGAAGGTTTTCGCCCGACAAACGACACGCACATTCAGGACTCAGCGCTTTGCGCTACCTGCCACACGCTATATACCCGAGGCCTCGGGTCAGGCGGCAAAGAACTCGCGTTATTTCCGGAGCAGGTTCCGTTTTTGGAGTGGCAGCACAGCAGTTATGCGAATAAAAATAGTTGTCAGTCGTGCCATATGCCTGAAATCCAGGAAGACGTGCCCATCTCTGGAGTTCTTGGAGTGCGTCGAAGCGGCGTTCGCGAGCACACTTTCGTCGGCGCAAACTTTTTCATGCTGAAACTGTTGAACCTGCATCGTGGGGATTTGAGCGTAACCGCGATGCCTCAAGAATTGAGCGTGGAAGCGCAACGAACCATCGACTTTTTGCAGTCGAAATCCGCGCGTCTGACCATTCGCAATGCTGAGGTGGTCTCTTCCCAACTGCAACTCGATGTGTTCGTAGAAAATCTCACCGGCCACAAATTTCCGACTGCCTATCCATCGCGCCGCGCCTGGCTGCACGTTGTGGTCCGCGACCGCAACGGAAAGACAGCGTTCGAATCCGGCGCGCTACGCCCTGACGGCTCCATCGAAGGGAATGATAATGATGCCGATCCTGCGCGTTTCGAACCCCATTACCGCGAGATTAAAACCGCAGACCAGGTACAGATTTACGAACCGATCCTGAAAGACCAGAACGGCCATGTCACCACGGGACTTGTCAACGCTGTGGGCTATTTGAAGGACAATCGCCTGTTACCGGCCGGCTTTCAAAAACAAAACGCGGAAAAAGATATTGCCGTCACTGGAGACGCCGCCGACGATCCGAATTTTACGGATGCAGGGGACCTGATCCGCTATTCCGTCGCGCTAGCCGACGCTGCAGGACCTTTTCAAGTGGACGTGGAACTCTGGTATCAACCCATCGGGTTTCGCTGGGCTCACAACCTCAGCCCCTATAAGGCGATGGAGCCGCAACGCTTCGTCGAATACTACGACGCCAATCCCGCGGATACCGCCATCATTTTGGCCCGCTCAACGGCCACCCGCTGAGCGGAACCAGTCCGAGCACCTGAAATACATAAAACTACTGTGGGTCCCTCGCGTCAGCGATGGGAAGCAGGCTAAGCGAAACAATTTTGGTGCCGATGACTTCGCCGGACACCACCAGTTCCACTCGGCGATTCTGTTGGCGGCCTTCCGATGTTTCGTTCGAAGCGATTGGCCGGGACTTGCCGAAGCCCATCGCGGTCGTGGAAGATTCCGGAACTCCTTGTTGCGTCAAATAAGTCCGCACGCCTTGCGCGCGCTGCTCGGATAGTTGTTGATTGAACATTTCGGTCCCGACGCTGTCGGTGTTGCCTTCTACGGCCAGCCTCAGCGTTGGATACGCGAGGACGATGCCGGAGATTTTGGCCAACTTTTCGCGGGCCAAGGGACGAAGCGTGTATTTGCCGGAATCGAACAGCACGTCGGACATATTGACGACCAGGCCGCGCGCGGTGTCGCGTGTTTCCAGAATCAAATTGAATTGTGCAAGCAGACGAGCGCGAATTTCTTCGCGGTCGCGCACCGCTTGTTGCAGTTGCGCGTTAGAGGACGCGGCACTGGCGCGGTTGCGATCGGAATCCGCTTCGGCGGCGCGCTGCTGTTGCTGCGCGTCGTTTCTGTCCCTTTCCGCTGTGTTGCGGTCTCGTTCGGCACCCGCTTGAGCGTCGGCTGCTTGCTGGAACTGTGCATCTGACGACGCTGCGTTGGCGCGATTACGGTCGGATTCCGCTTCGGCGGCTTGCTGCTGTCGCTGCGCGGCGTCGCGGTCTCTTTCGGCACCGGCCTGCGCGCCGGCAGCTTGCATGGCTGCAGACTGGGCATCAAGATTGTTGCGGTCCGCTTCCCGGCGTCGGCGTTGCGCTTCCGCGGTTTCGGTTTCGGCATCGGCCCGGCGTTGTGATTCCTCGTCGGCGCGATTGTTAGCAGAGGCTTCGCGGTTCGCTCCCGCCCGGCGTTCGTGCGCCAAACGCTCTTCGTCGATATGTTTCACTGAAATTTCACGCGCGTCTTCGGCCTTTTCCACCACTTCGCGTGAGACGGCAATCAGCGATTTTCTATTTTCATGCTTTCTGATGGCCATGGAGTCCGCTTCGTCCATCTGGCGCACCGCCTTGCGGTAGCTTTCCGTGGCATATTGTTCCGCGCCGGCAGACTGCGCAATGCGAATGGCGTTGCGCGCTTCGAAGAATTCAAGTGGCAGTCCAGCGTTCAACACTACGGGATCAAACTTGTAACCGGTCGGAAGGTACCCGCCGCGATCGATCATTTCGTACTTGGCGGTCACGGACTCCGTAGAGCCTCTGGTATCCGGACGAACAACATTTTCCAGCACCACCAGGTTGCTTGGACGACGCACCGCGTAATAAGGTTCGGCGGTCACCATCATGGCAAACGACTGCAGGTCGGTGGTCACATACAACTTGCTGCGGTGATTATCGCCAACCAGCACTTCGCCGATATTTACTGGACGGCCTTCCGGCGAAATCGCCCACAACACGTAAGTCAAATATTCGTGGCCCAAACTGGTGGGGCGGTCCAACCCGGAGAATTCCGCGTCGATGGAGAGCGCTCCGCGCTTACTGGCAACCTTCGCCTGACCCATCGCACCACGCATCAAATCCGTGCCTTGAAAATCAATTTTTGTCGCGCCACTGCGGTGTCTATAACTGACTGCCGGTGTGGAACGGCTCACCACATTGCTGCGAAACTCCGGCATTGGATTACCCGAGTCTGCTGGGGCTTGCGTCTGGTATTGCGCTTGCGCGAATGGGCAAAGCGTCGCTGCCATTGACAGGATGATAACTAGTCTCTTCACGATGATTCTCCTCTGATACTGCGAGAATCAAGTATGGGGATTTGGAGGTGTCAATACTGTGCGCAAGTGCACGTTTCCCAAAGCGGAATAGTGTATAAAAGTGTACTTCGGCGGCGGATGCATATCCTGCTACATACAGGTCAGCTGGGACTCCCAAGCACCGTTCGTGGGGCTACTGGGAAACGTGCTCGTACCGCTCACCTGTACGCATGAGATTTTCGATGGCTTCCACACTCTCGATGCCACCGCGCGCGCCTATCGCCTTGCAGTTCAACGCTGCCGCGGCACAAGCAAAGTCCAGCTGCCGCGCGAGTGGCCAGTCCTGCAGTAGTCCATAGATGAACCCGGCGTGAAAAATATCGCCCGCTCCGGTAGTGTCCACGGGCTCCACGCGAAACGCCGCGGCATAATGAAATTGCGATCCGTCCCACGCAATCACGCCTTCGTGCCCCAACGTCGCGGCGGTGAGTCGACAGCCATACCTCGTTTGCAGCGCTTGCAACGCCGCGCGCAAATTCGCTTCGCCCGTCAGGCGTCCGGGTATATCTCTGCTGGTAATCAGGTAATCCACGTTGCCCAGCAGGCCCTGCACGCCAGGATAAACTTCATCGAGATCGGCAATAACCGGCACGCCCGAGGCCTTAGCCCATGCAGCTGCTTGTATCGCCGCAGCGGTGTCGTGTCCGTCGAGATGCAGAGCGCGCGCCTCGACGATCCACTCTTGTTTAAGTTCTGCGGGCCGCAGTGTCAAATTATTGTCGCGCTTCCACAGCACGGTGCGCTCGCCGGTATCGTCGACCAAAATAAATGCTTGCTGGCTCGCGCAACCTTGAGCGGTGAATAGATGTGCTTCCACGCCGGCCTTCGCGAATTCCGCGCGATGAACTTCTGCGAATCGATCTTCTCCAACTTTCCCGACATAGCGAGTACGCAGTCCCCATTGTTGGCAGGCGATAACCGCGCTGGCGACTTGGCCCCCAGGCAAAATATTCGCGGAGCGAAACTCGACTTTAGATCCCAACGCCGGGTAATGGGGCAGCGGAATTAATGTGTCGACAGCGTTTAGCCCGACTCCAACGAGGTCAATTCTGAGTGAGCTGGTCATGAATTAATTGAAGCGCGTCGTTCGCCACAGCGAGAAACCACAAACAGCCAGGAGGATCACAATCGTCACGCTCAACAATGCCGCAACTGACTCGCGAAAGGGCAAACTTGGTGCACGCGCCAAAGTTCCAAAGTACACAAAGACCCCGGTGGCCAGCGCAACCACAATCCAGTCCACGGGTCGGCGTACCCCTCTGGTTTCTGCCGACATATCTTCACCTTGCATCCGGGCCGCTACGAATCGGGTGTCCATACCGTAGCGCTGGCATTCCCGTTCTGTAGCGACCGCCCACTCTACCTGCTCCGCGCCGGTCGCCGAAGAAAATGCGATCGCCGCGACGCCTAACATCATCAGCAACGAACCACCGATCACTTGCATATACGTAGACGCGCCGCTTCCATGTAGCTCCCCGAAAACAAAAATTCCCCACAACAAGCCCCACAATTGATTCGAGTTCGATAGTGGGATTCCCCGACTGATTCCCAGATATTTCGCGGCATATTGTTGAAAGAGATCGCCGATCACCCAAATAAATCCGCCGGCCATCAGCCAGAAGAGCACCGCACGCGCGCTGACCAACTCACGCCACAGCACCGCGAAACCAAGGTAGCTCACGGTGAGCGTGGCCATCATTCCGAGCTCGCCAAAGGTGAAGAAAGTAACGAACGAAAGAGGATTCATCCCAGACAGATACGCCTTGCGATAAGGAATGTACATCGTGCCCCAAAGTATTCCGGCGCCCAGCGCGGCCCACACACCGCGCAGGGAATGTCCGGCCGGGGCCTGTGCCGAAGAAGCGATGGCCAGCAGCGTTGCGCCCGCGCACATAGTCAGCGCACCGCCAAGGACTCCGATCCAGCGGCGCCAGCCCGCTTGGCGCAATTCGCGAAAAAAAACGAAGCCCCAAAATATGCCCAGCAGGCTGTTCGAATTCCATAGCGGAAACGCGATGCTCAATCCGATGTCGCGTATAGCAAAGATTGTCAAGGTGTTCGCCACCGCCCACATGCATCCAGCAAGTAAGGCCCAGACAATGAGGTGTGGTGAGTGTGTAACGTCCGCGCGAATGGAAGATGTCCCAATGATCAAAGCGGGTAAGCTCCAACGAGCCAGAAACACACCGATAACCATGATCAGCGAAATGACCAGCGGTGAAACTCCAACGGAAACAAGTTTCGTCGGCGCTTCCGCAGCGCCTAGCCAGGCCCCGGCGGTGAAGCCGCAAAGCACTCCCAAGGCGTGCAACTTCTTCGCTCGCCGAGCGGTTCGGACCGCACCTTCAGAAACGGGCATTGCCACAGCTTGCATAATTCTCCGAAATTGAAAATCAGCTGATCGTTCTTAGGAGCAGTAAACCGCCTATAAGCACCGCGAGCGGCACCCAAAAATGAATGTCTGTCAGTATCCTGCTTATTCGCTCTCGGGCGGATGAGGTACTTGCAACTCGCTGCACATTGTCTCCTTGCGCTCGATTCTCATAGCAAGAATTCTTCGCATGCGGCCTTACGCGCCCGCCGGACTACGGTGAGTTTTGCCTTAGAAGCGAGACACGATGAACAGGCCGCCGCCAATAGCTACAACATCTTCAAGCGTGGCGATCACCAGGTCGGGAACTTTGAGAGCCTTTACTAATCCGGTGCGGGCTTGGTAACCGCCAAACGTGCCGATAAGCGCGCCCACAATACCTAGAATTCCGCCCACTACAAGTGATTGCGTTCCTGCGGCCGTAATCCCAGCGCCGCACAGTCCGCCTGTCACAATGCGCGCAATCAACCCAGGCGGCGCTGTGCGACTGGGCGTCGACGGAAGTTGGTCGGCGATCAATTCGCCAACGGCCAGCAAAACAAAAATGATCATCGCAGCGGTGGAAGCCATAAACGAAAGAGGCGTGTTATGTACATTGAGCCAGTTGTGATGAGCGGCCCACGCCAGCACCGCAGGCGCGGTGAGGGATCGTAGTCCTGCGACTACTCCAAGAAGAAAAGCTAAAAGCAACACTTCGGGAGCATTCATCGACAGTCCCCCTTATCTTCTGATACTGGGGCGTTTTTGACTTTATCCTGGCAGCTGCTAATCTCAGCTTCAATCAGTTGCTGGAATCCCATCAAAAACTACTTTGCCCCCGACGATGGTCTTCAACACTTTCACGTCACGAATTTTTCCCGCATCGATAGACAAAATGTCGTCGCTTAACATCACCATGTCAGCCAGCTTCCCCGGCGTGATGGATCCCTTAATTTTTTCCTGAAACTCCGCGTATGCCGACCCCATCGTGTAAGCCTCGATCGCTTCCGCAATGGTTAGCTTCTGCTCTGGAAACCAGCCGCCGGGATTTTTATCGTCCAGAGTTGCCCGGGTTACCGCCGCATAAAGTGTCAGCATCGGATTTAAAGGCGCGACATCCCAATCAGTGCCAAACGCCAACCGCACCCGATGATTTAAAAATGTTCGAAACGCATAGGTCCGACTCGCACGCTCATGTCCGATGCGCGGTTCGGCCCAGCGGCCATCGTCAATCGCATGGTATGGCTGAACGGAGGCGATTACGTTCAGCTGATCAAAGCGGTCGAAATCTTTTGCCGCCATATGTTGCGCATGTTCGATGCGGAAGCGGCGGTCCGCGGGGCCATGTGCTTTTGCGACTTCGGCGTACAGATCAAGAATCATGGAAATTGCCTGGTCGCCAATCGCGTGCGTGCAAATCTGAATGCCGGCGCCGTCTGCGGTCATCATGTGATCGCGCATCCGCGACAGCGGCTGCATCTCGTCCGACAGCAGGCCGTGATTCCCGGGTTGGTCGTTAAACGGTTCGAAAAAATATGCTGTGCGCGAACCCAAAGAGCCGTCTGCAAATCCCTTCACCGCTCCGATCCTCAGGTACGGACCGCCAAAGGCGTGGCGTACGCCCACCTTTGCTTGGCCGTCTACTCTGCCGATGGGCGGCGCGGCATAAATTCGCGCGGTCAATTGGCCGTGCTCGAGCAATTCCGCATAGACCGCGATATCCGCGAAATCTACATACATGTCCTGCACACTCGTCACACCCAGGGACGCGGCATGCGCCAATGCCCGTTTGGCGGCCGTTGTTCTTTGCTCATGGGTGGCTATCGGGATCGCTTTGTCCATATAACTCCTGGCCGCGTCCTTTAGAGCGCCGGTGGGATTCCCTTGCGCGTCGCGCACCACCGTACCTCCCGCAATGTCAGGTGTCGATTTATCAATGCCTGCAAGTTTCATCGCTAGGGAATTCGCCAGCGCCATATGGCCGTCGTAGCGACTCACAAATACGGGTGTGTCCGGGGTTACCGCATCGATGGTTTTGTTAGTTGGCAATACCGCGGGGTTCCATTTCGTTTCGTCCCAGTCACCGCCAAGAATCCACTGCCCCTTGGGAAGCGACCGCGCCTTTTCGCCGATGCGCCGCGCAAACTCTTCCGCACTGGGCGCGTCATTCAACTGCACATTGTCGAGCTGTGATCCCCCGGTGGTGAAGTGCACATGCGAATCGTTAAAACCCGGCAACAACAGTTTCCCAGTGGCATCAATTATTTTGGTCTGCGGACCACGCCATAAATCGATATCTGCGTTAAGTCCCACCGCCACGATTCGGTCTCCAAGAATAGCGACCGCTTCTGCACTGGGAGCAGATTTGTCTACCGTCCATACCTTTGCATTGGTGATAATCAGATCGGCGGCTGGTTTCCGCTGCGTCTGGCCCATGGTAATCACAGCCGCGAGCAGCAAAGCGATCGAACGAACCACGAGACCAAAGCAAATTCCCATTGCGAAGATATCCCCTTTCAGATGTTTTTTCGATCACTTCAACTTGCGACCCGATGATCGATACGGTCCAGATCAGTTGGTATGGAAGGCTACACGAAAAATGGCAAAATATAGCGAAGGAATTATTTTTGAGAGAGAACGGTGAAGGCTTAATGCCAGGCTAGCCGGTTGCCGCCAAGCATCGCTAGGCAATAGCGCGCGATACGAGCGATGCACTTGGCGATTTGATGCGCGGCTGGCAGTCCGCTCAGGTTCGGACGTTTCATGAGTGACAGCAGATGGCACCCTTCGTCTCCTTAAATTCTCTAAACGAGCGTCGGACTAATCTTGGCGCGCAGTGTGTTAGCATACCTCGCGCTTTCCGGATTGATGCGCACGCTGGATCAAACAAAGGCCCCATGTTGACCGAACCACAGCCCACCCAAGGACCACCAGCCCCGAAGTCCCCATTAAAGAACCCGATCATGTATTCTTCCCTCGCACTTCTGGCCGTCTTGCTGTACGTGCTGTGGATCTTTTTCTCCCGATGGCAGGAAAATCGTCAATTTCAGCGGCACGCCTCGGAAGAGCGCTCTCAAAAGCAGCTCGACGCGGACCGCCAGACTATCGATCAACTTGGCGGGAAGGAACTGGCCATCCAGAGTTTCTACGCCAGTGCAGGCGAGGTTCACCGTGGCGAGACGGTACAACTCTGTTATGGCGTGGCCAATGCCAAGACCGTGAAGCTCGAGCCGCAAGACAACCCGGTGTGGCCCTCTTACAACCGCTGCGTGGAGGTCGCGCCCAAAAAAGACACTACCTATACCTTGACGATTCAGGATGCCGACGGTCACACGCAGACTCAGACTCTGGACATCAAGGTGAAGTAATTCTATAGTGCCCGTGCAGCCAGCCGTATAACCTTTAGGCAGGCCCGTGGTTTGCCAGCTGCTGCCCCTTGTGGCCGCAATTCCACCCCATCTATAATCATTTACAGCGGGGTTCGGCACTTCCGGACTCCGCCGTCTTTTTTTAATCGCTGCACATATTTATCGCTGCACGGAATAGGTCGCTGACAAAACATGCAAGACCCGCTGGCCAAGATAAAACAAAAGTTGCTGGAGGAGATCGACCAACTCTCCCACGAGTTGAACGTTGATTTGCCTAAGGAAATTGCCGTTGCGCGCGCTCACGGCGACCTTTCCGAGAACGCCGAATATAAATATGCAAAGGAGCGTCAGGGTTTTGTCAACGCGCGCATCGGCCAACTGAAAAAGCGTCTGGGCGATCTTGGCATGCTGAACCTCACGAACATTCCCAAGGATCGCGCCGGTTACGGCTCGCGCCTGACGGTTCTGGATGTGCAGCGCGACATCAAGATCGAATACAAACTCGTCAGCACTGAAGAAGCCGATGCGGAACACGGTTTGATTTCTACTACCTCGCCCATCGGCAAAGCTCTCCTCAATCGCAAAGTCGGCGATGAAATCGAAGTGGCTACGCCTGCCGGGAAAAAAGAGTTCGAGGTCGTCCGCCTGACAACTATTCACGAGGAACTGTAACCCTTGGAGGTTGCGCCTCGTCCTATTTTGAGGTTGCACTCCGTTCCGTATTTTTGGGCTGTTGATGAGGTCTTATGTACTGGGGAGCAGGCCCAGATCTCGGGCTCTTAACCATTCTCGGCTATTTATTTTTTGTTGCCGGCGCTGCGTACATGTGGCGCGCACGTGAATCCGTTTATTTCTGGCTGTACAGCGAAGCGAGCGTGACGCGCCGCAACCTTTCCCGCTACACCCCTATCGGCCCGTTCTATAGCCCACGCGAAGAATCGCGTTTGAAAATTCTCCTCAATTGTTTATTCGCTTCGCTCAACCGTATGCCCGGGACCCCCGTGTTTCGCTCGGTGGTCTTGATCGCCATTGCGGCTCTGCTTGTTTCCCTCGATTTTTTCTTCTAACCATCCCTTGTTCAAAGAGTTGACTCACCATTTTATTGTATATACAATTAAATCTTGATGATTGAGTTCGATCGCGACAAGAACATAGCCGATGTCGCCGAGCATGGCGTAGATATGGCCCGCCGCGGCGGAATTCGACTATCGAGACAGCCGAGAGTTGGACTGATACACGGCAAAGCTACGGAGAAATTCGCACAGTTGCCATCGGTTTCATCGGCCATCGTCTGCATGTTTTGGTTTCTACTATGCGCGCCCTTAAGTTGCGGGTTATCAGCTTGCGCAAAGCAAATCGCAAAGAAAGGGACGCATATTATGGCAAAAAATAAAAGACCGCGACATATCAGTGCGAAAGATTGGGACGCTGTCGATTCACCCGCATTGAATGATGACATTCTGGCCGCGATGAGACCGGCGCGTGAAACATTTCCTGAACTCGCGGCAGCATCCACCAAGCGCAAACGTGGTGAGCGTGGCCCCCAGAAAAAACCTCGCAAGGTGCTAATCTCACTGCGGGTGGAAGCTGGAACCGTTGAGGCCTTTAAAGCCCAGGGGCGCGGTTACCAGACGCGCATGGCGGCGGTGTTGAAAATCCACGCCAAGCAATCTTGAAATACCACGGTCGTATCTACGTGGTGCGCGTCAGTTTCGCTCTTCAGTAAACTGCGTGCGTTTACAAATCCGCACCGCTTTGCCATCCTGAAATCCGCAGATGAAACCAGCACTTATCGTTCACGGCGGCGCGTGGGATATTCCTGATGTCGCCGTTGCGGCGTGTAAATCAGGTTGCGAACGCGCACTCACCGCCGGCTGGCGCATCCTGGAAGCAGGTGGCTCGGCGCTCGATGCCGTTGAGGCCGCCGTGGTCATCCTCGAAGATGACCCGGTCTTCGATGCCGGCTACGGTTCGCATCTCAATCTCGATGGACGAGTTGAATGCGACGCCATCGTAATGGACGGCTCAACGCTTCGCGCCGGAGCTGTCGCCACTCTGCAACACGTGCGGAATCCGGTGCGCCTCGCGCGCAAAGTTCTTGAGAATTGCCCTCACATGATGCTCGCCGCCGAAGGAGCGGAGCGCTTCGCTCACGAGCAGGGCATCAAGTTGTGCGCCAACCAAGAACTGGTCACCGATGCCGAACGTGAGGCGTGGTCGAAGTGCAAAATGGACAAACATGCCGCGGCCTTTCATCGCGGGCATGAACAAGGCACCGTCGGCGCCGTCGCGATCGATCGGAATGGCCAGCTTTTCGCTGCCACTTCCACTGGCGGAACCTGTTGCAAGCTGCCCGGCCGTGTCGGTGATTCGCCGCTGATCGGCTGCGGTTGTTACGCGGACCAGGAAGCTGGCGGTGTCTCCTGCACCGGCTACGGCGAAGCCATCATGAAAATTGTTATGGCGAAGACCGCGACCGATCTTCTTCGCCACTCGCCCGATGGAAACAAAACCCCGGCTATTTTGTCATCGCAACAGAATAATCCCGCACCATGCAGTACAGAATCTGCGATGGTTGCCGCTCGGGGGTCAGTCGAACTTCTTGCGCGCCGTACCCGTGCTACCGGCGGCCTTATTCTTCTCGACCGCGACGGAAACCCCGGATGGGCTTTCAATACTCCGCGCATGTCTTATGGCTATGTTCAAACCGACGGCAGGATTATTACCGCTGTGTAGCACACGCAGGCCAAATCAGCTGCTCTAAATTGACCTTCGTAGCCCCTGCCCCTACCATTATCTTTGGAGAAAATGGGCTAGCCTTTCATCCCGCATCATGAAAATCAAACTACTTTGCTTCGCTGTTCTTCTATTTCTTCCGGTGCTCGCGGCAGCGCAGACCGCCGACGAAATTGTCACCAAGGCTCTGGCCGCACGCGGAGGAGTATCCAGAATCAAAGCCGTACACTCTCAACGAATCACTGGAACCATCAATTTTGGCGCCGGAGCCGACGGGCCATTTCTTGTTGAGCTTGAGCGCCCCGGCAAAATGCACATCGAAGTCACCGTGCAGGGCCAGACGTTGGTACGGAGCTACGACGGCAAGTCCACCGGCTGGATTCTCAATCCCTTCACGGAGAATAAGGCGGTGCAGCCAATGTCCGCCGAGGACATCAGTAATATCTCTGACGAATCTGATTTTGATGGCCCGCTGGTCGATTACAAGAAGAAGGGCAATCTGATCGCTCTCGTAGGCAAGGAAGATGTCGACGGCAATCCCGCATATCGCTTGAAACTCACCAATAAAAAGGGCGAAATGCGCAGCTATCTCTTCGACGCCGAATCATTCCGTCTGATCAAGTGGGAAGGCACTCGCAAGATTGGCGATAAGAATGTCCCGTGGGAATCGGTCTTCCATGATTATCGCGAAGTGGACGGTTTACAATTCGCCTTTGAAATCGATTCCGACGCGCCTGGCACAGACCAAGCTCAAAAAATCATCGCCGACAAAATTGAAGTCAATCCACAAATAGATGAGTCCCATTTCGGCAAGCCCGCCGCTCCGGCCGCGGCCCCAGCCGATTCACCGGATGCCGCGCCGCCAGCAAGTTCCGACAAGCCGCCTTCAGAAGATTAGGTATCAAAAAATTGGCGTGGCCTCCGCTATCGCGATTCGTGAGTATCCACTGTGAATGACCCAGCCGAAGCCATGGAGCACGATCCGGCGGCCGGGCTGTGCGCACGCTGCGTAAATGCCCGCCGCATCGAATCTGCTCGCGGCTCAACCTTTATCCTGTGCGAGCTCTCGCGTACCGATCCCCGATTTGCAAAGTATCCCCGCCTACCAGTTCTCTCTTGCGACGGTTTTCAATCGGTGGCGGAAGCTCCGGCAAAGAACTCGACCTAACCTGTCTCGATCTTGGGGTCTCACTGTTTACCTATTTGTTATTATATTTAAATAGTGTCATAATGGTCCCGTGAACCCTCCCCTTGCCCGCGTGCGAGCGTTAGCATTCGCCACGCTCGTTTGCGCTCTTCTTTCGCTCCCAGCACTTGCCGATAAATTACGCATCACCACCATTCCGCCGGGCGCTACGGTACAAAGTAACGGCGTCCTGGTGGGTATCACGCCGTACGAACAAAACATTCCGGGCGGCTATTTACACAAGACCAAAACTTCCCTTGGTTCGCGCCTCGGACATTCCATGGTTGCGCGTCTGACCCTCGAGGGATATGCGGCCAAGGAAATCCAACTCACCGAAGGTCCCATGAGCTGGGTTTGAACGCTCAATCACGGCGCCTACTGGCTGCTGAAGACCGACCATTTTCGAGTGAAATTACAATCCGCCTCGCAGACTTTTACCGGCGCGGTTGAAAGTGTGTCCGGGAAACGCTTGTTCCCGGACCGCGTCCGGAACTTTCGCTCGAGGAATTAGTCAGCCGCACAAAACCCGCCGTGGTGTTTTTGAAAAGCCTCACGAAAAGCGGCACGGGATTTTTTATTACCGCCACCGGCGTCATCGCCACAAACGCGCATTTGGCGCGCGGCGAGGAAGCTTTACTCGCGACCTTGCCAAATGGTACACAGCTGGAAGCCAAAATCGTGTATGTCGATCCTGACCTTGATATCGCTTTGGCGAAAACTCCGGGCGAGGGCTTCCCTCATCTTCCGCTTGCCGGGGCCGTCACGGTGCGACAGGGCGAAAGCGTTTTGGCCATCGGCAATCCCGGTGATGCGATGCTTTTTAGCGTTACCAAAGGAATCGTCAGCGCCATCGGCCGCTTCGACGCTGCCGGGCCCGGCACCTGGATTCAAACCGACGCTCCCATCAACCCCGGCAACACCGGCGGCCCGCTGCTCAATTCCCGCGGCGAAGTGATTGGCATCAATTCCCAAAAATTGATCAAGAAAAATGTTTTTGGGGTCACCGAGATCAGTTCCGATCCCGACGGCGGAGAAATTTTCCTGGACAACAAATTCGTTGGCACTAGTCCTGCGACACTTCGCTTCAGCGAAGGCGTGCACGTTCTGATTATAAAATCCCCACATCACGCGGATTGGCAGCGCTCCATCACCGTTTTGAAGGACAGCGTCGTTACGGTAAAAGCCACGCTCAATTCCATTTAGCTGACACCAATGGAGACCCAGTTTTTTCCTAGCGGCAATTGCGGTCACACAATCCGGTGTGTTAGCATCCGCCCGATTGGCCGCCAGAGGCGGTCAATCAACTGAAGAGCAGACCACAGATTCGTTAGTTCTTCGCCCTGCTTCGGTAAGACAAAAAGAGCGACAGACCAAGGGCCGCGCTTTTCAGAGGATTTAACTCGCTCAGGCGCAGGCCCGCGCCCTTCTCATCGAGCACGGACCTCGCGCGACGGAGGTCTACATGAATAGCTATCTCACCAAGGACATCCGCAACGTTGGCATTGTCGGCCACGGCGGCACCGGTAAGACGCAGCTGGTGTCGTCGTTGCTCTTCACCGCGGGCGCAACCCCGCGCTGGGGAAAAGCTGCGGAAGGAAGCACCACCACGGATTGGGACGAAGAAGAAATCGCCCGCAAACTTTCCATTCAAACGGCTATCGCGCACGCCGAATGGCCCACCACCGCGGATCCCACCAGCCACGCTCCCGGCAGCAAGGTCAAAATTAATTTTCTTGATTTACCCGGCTATTCCACATTCATCACCGAGTCGAAAGCCTCGCTCATCGCCGCCGACGCCGCGCTGATTACCGTGGACGCCCACGTCGGCACGCAAGTCACCACCGAAAAAGTCTGGGATTATTGCGTGGAGTATGACATCCCGCGCGCGTTCGTACTCACCGGAATGGATCGCGATCTCGCCAGCTTCGAACGCTCCATGGAATCGCTGGAACAGGTTTTTGGCCGCAATGTCGTCGCGCTGCAATTGCCCATCGGCCACGAGCGAGCATTTCGAGGCGTGATCGATCTGGTGGCCATGAAAGCTCATTTCTACCAGCCGGATAGCGACGGCAAAGTCACCATCGAAGAAATTCCCGCCGCGCTCGCGGACGACGCAAAGGAAGCGCACGAGAAGTTGGTTGAAATGGTCGCCGAGGGCGATGACGCGCTGATGGAAGAATTTTTCAACGAAGGCACCCTTCCGTTGCCCGATCTTTTCGCCGGACTGCGCCGGGCCATCGTTGGCGAAAAAATTATCCCCGTGCTGATGACCTCGGCGCTACACAATATCGGTAGCGTCAGCCTGTTGTCCTTCATCGCCGATGTTTTCCCGCATCCCGATGAGCATTCCATCGTCGCCTACAAAGAACCAACCGGCAAGAGCGAAGCCATCCCGCGCAAGTTCGACGATGCCCAGCCGCTTTCGGTATTTGTTTTCAAAACGCTGGCTGATCCTTTCGCCGGGCGCATCAACTATTTCAAGGTCATGAGTGGCGTGCTGAAAAATGACGCCACGCTGATGAATTATAACCGCAGCGTTCCGGAGCGCTTTCAGCACACCCAGATCGTCCAGGGTAAGCAGCTGATCGAAGTCCCCGAGTTTCATGCCGGTGATATAGGAGCGATCGCCAAACTGAAAGAAACCGCTACGGGCGAAACGCTCGGCGATAAATCCAATCCGATTTTTTACAAGCGCGCGCCCATCCCGGAACCTTCCATCACTTTTGCGATTGAGCCCAAGACTCGCGCCGATGAGGACAAGATCGGCGTCGCAATCCACAGAATTCTGGAGGAAGACGCCGCGCTGCATTTCTCGCGCGATCCGCAAACCAAGGAATTTTTACTTTCCGGTTCCGGACAACAACACATAGAGGTTGTAGTCGCCAAGCTGCACAAGCGCTATCACGTGGACCTGACGTTGAAGCCGCCGAAAGTCGCCTACCGCGAAACCATTCGTGGCCGTGCCGACGCCGAAGGTAAACACAAAAAGCAATCCGGGGGCCACGGCCAGTTCGGCGTCTGCCGCATCAAGATGGAGCCTGCCGAGCGCGGCAAGGGTATAGAGTTCGTCGACGATATTTTTGGCGGCTCGATCCCCAAGAACTGGATTCCCTCAGTGGAAAAGGGCATTCGCGACGCCGCTGCGCGCGGCTACCTCGCAGGATTTCCCGTCGTCGATTTTCGTGTCAGCCTCTACGACGGCAAATACCACGACGTCGATTCGAGCGACATGGCTTTCAAAATCGCCGGCTCGCTGGCCTTCAAAGAAGCCATGAAAGCCGCCAAGCCCGCCTTGCTTGAGCCCATCATGCAAGTCGAAGTTTACGCGCCCGACCAATACTCCGGCGATTTAATGGGCGATCTTAGCTCGCGTCGCGGGCGCATCGCCGGCAGTGATCTTCGAGGCCACAACGTAGTGATAAAGGCCCAGGTCCCCTTCGCGGAAATGCTCACCTACGCCAACGACCTCATCTCCAAGACGCAGGGACGCGCTACCTACACCATGGAATTTTCCCACTACGATTACGTCCCCAACGAGCTGGCCGAAAAAGTAATCGCCACCCACAAACCCCACGCCGATCAGCATCCTGACGACGAGACATAGCGCTGACGCCCGTAGAGCGCCAAAATGGTGCTTGCCCGGCATGGCCGGTGAGGCCAACAATTCTAGCACCATGAAAAATTCAAGCACCCAGAAGTGGGGCCCACAAACCCGCTCAGTTCACGCCGGCGAACCGAACAAACACGGAGTCGGCGCTCCCGTCGGCACGGAGATTTGTCGAAGCTCCACCTTCACATTTTCTTCCACCGAAGAAATGAAGCTGTGGGCCGAAGGCAAAAGCAAAGCCTACATTTACACGCGATATGGCAATCCCACCCTCACCGTGGCGCAGGAAAAAATCGCCGCGCTGGAAGGCGCCGAAGCTGCCGTGGTTACTGCGTCGGGTATGGCCGCGATTTCCTGCGCGTTGCTCAGCGCTCTGAAAACGGGAGACGAACTCATCTCCACTGCGCAACTTTACGGCGGAACTTATCGGCTGATGCGCGATATTTTCCCCGGCATGGGCATCACCGTTCACCACGTGGAAACTGATCTGGCCGGCATGGAAGAAAAATTATCTTCCAAAACCAAAGTGCTGTATGTCGAGACTCCCACGAATCCCATGCTGCGACTCGTGGACCTGCACAAAGCCGTGTCGTTCGCACAAAAACACAAACTCGTTTCCATCATCGACAACACTTTTGCCACCCCCATACTTCAAAATCCCATTTCCATGGGCTACGACATGGTGGTGCACAGCGCCACCAAAGCGCTCGCAGGCCATTCCGACATCATCGCTGGTGCCGTTGCTGGTAGTGCGCAATGGATGCACCGCATCCAGCACTTGGTGATTTCGCTGGGCGGCTCCATGGATCCCGGGGCGGCATTTTTGCTGATTCGTGGAATGAAGACGCTAGGTCTGCGCGTGCAACGCCAGTGCGAAAACGCCCTGGCTGTGGCGAAATTCCTCGAGACCCATCCCAAAGTTGCGGCCGTCCACTATCCGGGACTCAAATCACACGCCGATCATGCCATCGCAAAAAAACAGATGCACGGATTTGGCTCCATGTTAGCTTTCGATTTGAAGGGCGGTCTTGCGGCAGCAAGCAGCTTTTGCGATCGTGTGCAACTTTTTCTATTGGCGGTCAGTCTGGGCGGCACGGAATCGCTGGTGGCGTTGCCGCTCTACACTTCGCACTACAACATGAGCGCCGAAGAATTGCGGCGTGCCGGTGTAAGTCCGGGCACGGTGCGCGTTTCTATTGGCGTGGAAGATGCGGAAGATTTAATCGCGGACCTAGAACAGGCCTTGAAGTAGTTTCAGAAGTGAAATTATTGCGCCGCACGGGAAATAATCGCCAAGCGTCTCGTGCGACTTAACGTGTAGGTTGCGCCACCGGCACTTCCCAGCCCATCTCGTCCGGCAGCAAGGACTTTACAATGTCTTCCATTTCGTGCGCGCTTTGAACCTGCTCGGGATAGTTGTGGCAATTGATGTCGTAGGTGCCGCCAAACTTCGCGCGCACGGCCTGCAACGATTCCTGTAATCGCAACGCCACGCGCTGCGCATTGTCAGGATCCGTTTCCGGGAGGACCACGCCAAACAAATCCGTCCCCAAGCGATAGATCGAATCGGTGGGTCGCAGTTTCCGCGCCAGGGCTCTCGCCGCGTCGCCCCAGGCCGCAGTTTCGTCGCCGCCAGCCCCAGCTTTCGTTGCCGGTTTTGCCTTCACCAGCAACAGCGACAGCGTTTTCTGCGTAGCCACCGCGCGGCGAAATTCCATCGTGAGCCGGTCCCAGAAATGGTTAATGTCCGGCATAGATTGCAGCACGTCCACGCTGGCCTGGTGGCTTATCTCTATGTTGCGTTCCAGTTCCTCCAGCAATTGCTGCTTCAATTTGCGGACCATGCCTTGCCGGTCAATCAGGTAGCCAATGAAGAGCAGCGTGAGCCCGCAAAAACCAAAATAGGCCACGCGCAAAGTCCACTTGTTGCCCTCGGGGTGCTCGAAGACCAGCGGATACATGAAGATCGCCAAGCCGGCGGCCAGCACGAACACAAAGACCGCAGAGAGAATCGTGAGCTGTAATTCACGTCGTTCGAGATGATCAAGTTCTGCGCGATCGAATTTCGCCATATCCAGTGCCCCAAGTTTTGCGGATGGACGTATCGACTTATGTAGCTCCATGTTCACGTGAACGCTGCTCGAGGGCAATGGGCCCGCGCAATTACGTGGCGCAAACAACAATGGTAATTTGCTCATCAGACGGCGCAAACAAATGAATGAAACCGTGGTGGGGTTTTTGGGGTCAGGTGGCGGGACTAACGCGTTATAAAAAGGGGACGCCAAAAAAAAGCGGCGCACCGAAGCGCGCCGCCGGTAATTACGATTTTGCGAAGTGGGTTAGAGGGGCTGGACGTTGGAGGCCTGCAGGCCCTTTGGTCCCTTGGTAACCTCGAATTCAACCGCTTGGCCGTCATTCAACGACTTATAGCCATCAGCCACAATCGCGGAGAAATGCACGAATA
>DATNKL010000048.1:0-7914 GCA_035603415.1 Candidatus Acidiferrales bacterium | reverse complement strand
GATTCGTTGCGCGGCGAGCGCGGCATTGCACGATCCGCGATTTCCAGCGACGCGGAGCGAGGAACTGGAAGTGCTAAGCATCGAGATCTCGGTGCTTTCGCCACTCACGCCAATTCGGCCGGAAGACATTGAGATCGGGCGCCATGGATTGGTGGTGTCTGATGAAAATCACAGAGGCTTGCTGTTGCCGCAAGTCGCGCCGGAACATGGCTTGAACCGGGAGCAGTTCCTCGAAGAGACGTGCCGGAAGGCGAGGATGCCGCGAGATGCTTGGCAATGGCCATCTACGCGAATCCAAGGATTCACATGCGAAGTGTTTTCAGACGCGAAATGCGCGGGCGCAAATTAGCGGCGATTTCATAAGCCATTGGAAAAGATACCGGCCACGAGAGACGTGGGTTTTAGCGGACGTGATTGGGAGTTATTCCAGTTCGACGTAATCGCCGGCGTAGACTGGCAACGAGCTGTAAGTAATGAGCATGGTGGAACCGTTGGGGCCTTCGTTAATCACGATGCCTTCGCCAATAATTTCACGAGGCAAATCTTTCCAGGTGTACTTGGCGTGAGCGCTGCCAAAACCGTATAACTCATACTGATAATTTTTGCTTTGCGGCGCTGTTTCTGCCAGCGTGCCTTCATACCGGAAGATGCGGAAATAGTCTCCGATGCGCACGCTTTGATTGCTGCCAAGATTTACGTAGACTGTGGTGTTCTTGCCGTACATCTCGGTGTTGTCGATTCCTGCGACAACCATCGCCACGCGCTTGCCGTTAACCGGCGCGAAATGATCGAAGGCGGGGGCGTCCTTAAAGGGTGGACTGGGGCGTTCCACGTAGGGCCGCACGATATCGCCACGTTCCATATAGCCACAAGAAAAATCTATTTGAGCGATGGAAACGTTGGGCTGCACATTAACGACGCGAACCTGCCCGGTGTCGGCATACAACTGGCCCATGGCTTTGATCAATTTCTGCTGCCATTTGAACCATTGCACGTCAAGCGGGTCACTAGTGGGGCGGACCACGGAAAAGCGATCGCCGACTTGAACGCCTTTATCGCGGCCGCGGTTGATGTATACGTAATCGCCGCGAGTGAAGGTAATCTTGAGGTTGGACTGTTCGCCGGAGATGACACGGATGTCGGTGGAGACGTTATCCGAAACGAATCCGGAACAGTTCACGGCCGTATAGTCAGGCGAATTCGTGGCTGAACCTGGCTGGGCACTTTCTTGTGCGGAAGTGGCGGCGGCAGCGAAAAATAGGAAGAAACTCAGTCCTGCTAGCGTAGCGCGCATTGCATTGCTCCTTCGGATATACGTCGTGTGGCGGTACTAGAACTTTCTAGAGCGAAAGTAGCAGGGGCCTTGGGTGACGTCAACAAATTGGCCTGTGTTGCTTTACAAGTTTGATACTGTGAGCACACGCAAGGCTACGATGCTTGTTTTCAAATACTTGGAGGGAGGCCTGACTGGTAATGGGGCTGTTCGGGACGGGGAAAAGCCAGGTTTGCGCGGTGGCCGCAGCGGACACGGCGACGGAAATGGCGGCGCAGGTACGGGCTGCGCTGAGGGAGACGCCGACAGTTGAGCTGCGGTTGGACTGGTTGCGGAACGCGGGGGAGAGGCGGCGCCTTCTGCGCTGGGTGAAGGGGCAAAAGTTTGGCGCTCGCGTGTTGCTGATGGCTACCTGTCGCCGGAGGCTTGCGGGAGGAAGATTTAAGAGCGGAATTAAACAGGAAATCTACTGGTTGATGCAAGCGAGGGAAGCAGGGTGCGCGTGGTGCGACGTAGAGATAGAAACGCTGCGCGAATTGGCGGACAAAACGGTATGCGGGTACGGAGTGCCCTCGCGGGTGCTGTTGTCGGTGCACGACTTTAAGGGCATCCCCACGTTGGCCCGGGAAATGAAGGTCGCGAATCACGATGGGATTGCCGCAGTGAAGGTTGCCGCGAGGGCGAACTCTATTGCGGACAGCGTACAGCTTTTGGGACTGGCGCGGAGTTCTGGGAATTTTGTTGCTGTGCCGATGGGAGAGATGGGGTTGCCTGCGAGGATCCTGGCGCTTCGCGAAGGCAGCGCGTTAGCTTATGCGCCGGTGGGCGAGGTGACGGCACCGGGACAAGTTTCGCTACGGGAGATGATGCACTTATATCGCGCGCATCAATTGACCCGGAGGACGCGCGTTTTTGGAGTGATTGGTGATCCGGTGGGGCATTCGTTGTCGCCGTTGCTGCACAATACGGGATTTATTGCGCGAGATGTGGACGCAGTGTATTTGCCTTTTTTGGTGCATAAACTGAAAGATTTTCTGGATAGGGTGGAAGCCTTGGGAATTCGCGGATTCAGCGTTACGCTGCCGCACAAACAGACGATTCTGAAACATTTGAAGGAATGCGATCCGCTGGCGGCGGAGATTGGAGCGGTGAATACGGTGGTGGTTCGCGGCGACGGGTCGTTGTATGGATCGAACACGGATTATGTAGGGGTGTTGGGGGCGCTAGAGCGTAAGATGCGACTGCGCGGAAGCCGCCTGCTGGTGTTTGGGGCCGGCGGGGCGGCGAGGTCAACCGCTTTTGCGTTGGCGCGCGCAGGCGCGGACGTAGTGATTTGCGCGCGGCGCGAGCAAGTGGGAAAAAAGTTGGCGCAAGCGGTTAACGGGGAATTTCTTGCGCGGCGGGCGCTACGTACTGAAAAGTTTGAGGCCATCATTAATGCCACGCCGGTGGGGATGTATCCGCATAGCAAAATTTCGCCGCTTACGACGCGCGAGTTAAACTGTCGCATCGTTATGGACCTCATTTACCGGCCGCTGGACACAGAGTTGTTAAAAATCGCGCGGAAAAAAGGGATCAGTACTGTTTCGGGAGTGGAAATGTTTCTGGCGCAGGGATTCGGGCAATGGGAATTGTGGACCGGAAAGAGCGCGCCGAAAGCCGCGATGCGGCGAGCAGTGTTGCAGTCGTTACGCGCGGAAGAAGCGCCCCCAAGGAAGAGTCGCGGGAGCCGCGCGTGATCCAGCCGGACTTTCGGGAATTTCAGCGACTTGCGAAGCAGGGCAATCTTGTACCGGTTTACGATGTGTTTTCCGCGGATTTGTTGACACCGGTAAGCGCGTACCTGCGGATCGCGCGAGGCGCGCGCTATTCGTTTTTGCTGGAAAGCGTGGAAGGCGGCGAGAAAATTGCGCGCTATACGTTTGCGGGGGCGCATCCGGAAGAAGTGTTTCGCTACGCGAATGGCGCGTGCGTGCTGGAGAACCGTAACAAGCTAGTGTGGGAAGAAAGTGATCCGGTTAGTTTTCTTCGTCAACTGATGGAGAAGTTTAAGCCGGTGCGCATACCCGGGTTACCACCGCTGGTGGCGGGAGCGATCGGGTACTTTAGTTATGACATGGTGCGGCTGATTGAGCGGCTGCCAAAGACTTTGCGCGATGAAATCGGTTTATATGATGCGGTGCTGATGTTTTATCACGGCATCCTGGCGTTCGATCACGTACAACATCGCTTGTGGATTGTGAGGAACGTGTTCACCGAAGGTCCGGGAACTTTGCGCGCGAAATATAACGCGGCGGTGGCGGAAATAAAACAGACTAGAGCATTGTTGGAAGAGCCGGCTCCCGCCGAGCTGGTTCGGAAGGCGACGAAGAAAAAAGCGCGGCCGTTGAAGGTTAGTTCCAATTTTCGGAAGGCGGAATATCTTGCCGCGGTTCGAAAGGCAAAGGCTTATATTCGCGCGGGCGATATTTTTCAGGTGGTGATCAGTCAAAGATTTTCCACGAAGGTACAGGCGGAATCGTTTGAGATTTATCGCGAGCTGCGGGCGCTGAATCCTTCGCCGTATCTTTTTTATTTGCACATGAATGATGTCGACGTGGTGGGAAGCTCACCGGAAATGCTGGTGAAGGTGCAGGGGCGTGACGTACTTTACCGGCCAATTGCCGGGACCTTACCGCGCGGGCGGGATGAGGCGGAAGACCAGCGATTTGAGAAGCAGATGCTGGCCAGCGAGAAAGAACGCGCGGAACACGTGATGCTGGTGGACCTGGGGCGGAATGATTTGGGCCGCGTGTGCGAGTACGGCAGCGTCAAGGTGGAGCAACTGATGTTGGTGGAACGATTTTCACATGTGATGCATCTGGTTTCGAGTTTGAAGGGGCGTTTGCGGGAGGATGTGGATTGCTTCGATGCGCTGATGGCTTGTTTCCCGGCGGGGACGGTGTCGGGAGCACCGAAGGTGCGTGCGATGGAAATTATTGAGGAGCTGGAACGCACGCGGCGGGGGATTTATGCGGGTGGCGTGCTGTATATGGATTTTGCGGGGAACCTAGATTCGTGCATCGCGCTGCGCACGATGGTGATCAAGAACGGAATGGCTTACGTCCAGGCTGGCGGCGGGGTAGTGGCGGATTCCACGCCCATCGGGGAGTATCAAGAGACACTGAATAAATCGCGGGCGTTGTTGGCGGCTTTGGAAGCTGCGCATCTAAATAAGGCCGGGGTAATGGCTGTAGCCTCGCGCGGGAAAAGATCCGGCGGCAGTACCGGCAAGAGTCGAGGCGGGAGAAAACGGAAGTGATTTTGTTACTGGATAACTACGATTCGTTTACCTACAACCTGGCGCAATATTTAGGCGAGCTGGGATGCGAGGTGGAAGTGCACCGCAACGATAAGATCAGCGTTGAGGAAATTGCGAAGAAAAAGCCGGAGCGCATTGTGATTTCGCCGGGGCCGTGCACGCCGCAGGAAGCGGGGATCTCCGTGGAGCTGGTCGAGGAGTTGGCGGGGAAATTTCCGATTCTTGGCGTGTGCCTGGGGCACCAGGCTATTGGGGCGGCGTTTGGCGGAAAGATAAAACGCGCGCCGGCATTGTTTCATGGCAAGACTAGCGAGATTCATCACGATGGGAAGGGCGTGTTTCGGAAGCTGGCGGATCCGTTTATCGCTACGCGGTATCACTCGCTGATTGTGGAACGAAAAACTTTGCCAAGAGAGTTGATGATTACGGCGGAGACGGATGATGGGATCATTATGGGATTACGGCACAGGCGGTACAAGATTGAAGGAGTGCAATTTCATCCAGAATCGGTGCTTACCGAGTCTGGGAAGGAATTGTTGAAGAATTTTTTGTCGATGTAGGAAAACGCAGTAGGTGATGGGTTGGGAACAGGAAGAGAAGTCAACTTCAGGACCCGGGTTGACGGATAAATCGAGGAGAGATTCCTCGACTGCGCAGACCGACTACTTCGCGGGAGCGAAGTAGGGGGAAAAAGCCGGTCTGCTCCGCTCGGAATGACCGGTTTTTTGCTCCGATCAGCTGATCAGATTTTGTTTTTTTGGTTAGTAGATTACAGGACAGTTATTTTTTTCCTCCGAAACGCAAAGAACTCAAATGGCGAACTTGGGCCATCAGCGCGGCGGCCCGCATCGCGTCCGAATTAATTCCAACAAATCGCGCTAATTACCAGGTTAGGTCAGCGAGGATGGCGGCGTAAATTTCCATACCGCGCCATAGGTGGCCTAGGCGGAGGTTTTCGTCCGAACTATGTTGATGATTGTCGTAGTTGACGATGGGGACGCCGATCCAGGGGATTTGCAGTTTTTCAAAAATGTACATAGGGACGCTCCCGCCCAGTAAAGGCGCGATCACACTTTGGTCGCCGGTGGCGTCCTGTACGACTTTTATCAATGCTTGCGAAACAGGCAATTCCATGGAGGTGCGCGAGGCCGGGTAACTCCAGGGATCTTTCACGATGCGAGCGATCAAGGGATGGGCGAGGCGTTCTTCTTTTGTGGGATCGGCGGTGGTGATGAAGAAACCTTGTTTGCGGATGTGACTGAGGACCTGTTCGAACTTCGTGTCGGGATCTTCACCTTTCACCAAACGGACATCCACGGCTGCGATGGCTTTTTCGGGGACTACATTTTGTGATTGGTCGCCGACATACGCGCTGCGCAGGCCGCGAATATTTAGAGAAGGATATTGAAGGAGTTCGACGAGACGTTTGCCGCCGCCTTCGGGGTTGGCGAACTGAAGATCGCGCTCCAGGTCAGCGTCATTATTGGGCATGGCCGCGAGAGCATCTTTTTCCGTGGTGTTGAGCGGGATGATGTCGTCGTAAAAACCTTCGATGAGGACCTTGCCGTCTTCGGATTTCATGGAAGTGAGCAGACGCGCGAGGGTGAATGCGGGATTGGGCGCCCAGTTTCCGTAGTGCCCACTGTGCAGCGCGCGAATTGCTCCGTAAGTGGTGATCTGGAATCCGAGAATTCCGCGATTGCCGAAGAAAACCAGGGGGCGGCCGCTTTGATGCACGGGGCCATCGCCGGTGATGAGCACATCGGCGTCGTCGAGGAGATTTTTGTGGGCGAGCAAAACGCGCTCAAGATTTCGGGAACCGTCTTCTTCTTCACCTTCGAGAATTAATTTTAGATTTATGCCGAGTGGAATTTTGTTGGCGCGCAGGGCGTCGAGCGCGGCGAGTAAGGCGACGATGGGGGACTTGTCGTCGGACGAAGAGCGCGCGTAGATGCGCCAGTCGTCGTTATAGATGGCGGGATGCTGGGGGCTGTTGGCGGGCAGCGGGATGCGCTTGCCGCCACTTTCGAGTGAGTCGGTGCGCAGCGCAGGCTCAAAAGGTTTTCCGTCGGTCCAGGCGGCGGGATCGACGGGTTGACCGTCATAGTGCGCGTAGAAAATCAGCGTGCGGCGGGCGTTGGGCGCGGCCAGTTTTCCGAAGACGACCGGACCGCGGCCGGAAATGGGAAGCAGGTGCGTTTCGATGCCTCGGGCTTCAAGCATGGAGGCTAATTGAGTGGCATTTTTTTGAATGTTTTCGGTGTCGCTGGCGATGTTAGGAATGACGAGGAATTCGGAAAGTTCGCGGATGATGCGGTCTTCGTTGTTCATGCGGTAGTCGCGGACTTCCTGGGCGACTTGATCTGCATTCAATTTGTGCGGGTGTTCGGGTGGCGGAGGAATTCTTTGCGCGGGAAGGCCACAGGCGAAGATGGTGGTAACTACGGCGAGCAGTAGACTTCTCAAAATTCCCCCGATGGCGCGATGTTTCGCAGCAAACTTCCGTGCGGTGAAAAGTTAATTTGTGAAGGCCACCAATGCGGCCAATTTCTTTTGTGCCAAGCCTGAAGAGATGGCGTTGGCCGCCAATTTTGCGCCATCGTGAAAATTGGCGGCGATTCCGGCGGCTACCAGAGCGGCGGCGGCGTTAATGATGGCGATATCGCGCCGCGGGCCTGGTTGACCTTCTAACACTTCGCGGATGAACGCGGCGTTTTCGGGGGCGTTGCCGCCGCGCAAAGTTTCGAGTGGGGAGCGCGACATGCCGAAATCCTCGGGCGTCACGGTGTAGCGCATGAGGGCGCCTTCGCGTAACTCGGCGACGTGGGTTTCGCCGCTCAAAGAGATTTCGTCGAGCCCGTCCGCTCCGTGCACGACAAAAGCGCGCTGGACACCAAGTTCGGCGAGTGTGGCGGCCATCAAGTCGATTACTTCGATGGAATATACACCGACTAGCTGGGAATGAGCGCCTGCGGGGTTTGTTAATGGGCCAAGCAGATTGAAGGCGGTGCGTTGGCCGATTTGTTTACGAGCGGCGGTGGCGTGGCGAGTTGCAGAATGGGCTGTGGGCGCGAAAAGAAAACCGAGACCTATTTCACGGATAGCCTCGCCGCAACGCTCGAGCGGGATATCGATACGCACACCGAGCGCTTCCAGAACGTCAGCGGAGCCGCAGCGCGAACTCGCGGCGCGATTACCGTGTTTGGCGACGCTGGCACTTGCGGCTGAAGCAACAATTGCGGCCGCGGTGGAAATATTAAATGTTTCGCAGCCATCGCCACCGGTTCCGCAAGTGTCGACCAAGTGGGCGGGGCTCAAGCGTTTGTCCGAGAAAACGGGG
>DATNKL010000053.1:0-4469 GCA_035603415.1 Candidatus Acidiferrales bacterium | reverse complement strand
ACGCGTTCTTCTTTGGAGAGAACTATCCCAAATGGGCTTTCTCTTGGCATAAAGGAGTAATCTCCTTAATGCCAAGCATAGCAGATCCAGCCTTGTAAAGAGCATATTTTATACGTCATCGTATTTATGAAAAGTAGTACTAAGCTAGAAAAGTCCCCGATTTCTTGGTTAACATAATATTACTTATGGGACTCAATATATGCCAACAGAATGTGCCTTGCGCGTAATCCAGTTCCTCAACTTCTCGTCAGGCGCCGTTCAATTCACGGTGATGCAAGAGTGGCGTGCACATTTTTGGCGCTACCGCGCAAATGGCTGATGGCACGGAGTCAAACCCAAACGGATCTACTGCTACTGCAACAACGCTCCCAGGTTCGCCTGCAAGCTTTAGCCATCAAGGTGCTCTCGAACTGCTTTCTCAAATTCCGATGTCTCAAATCTTGCTTTTTCGCATCTCGCGCTTTTCTAGAATCCCGGTTTCTCTAATTTGGTTTTTCGCATTTCGCTTCGTCGAACCTCGAATCGCAAACCTCCAACCTCGAGCCGCGAACCTCTAGATCATCAATTTCGCCATCAAACCCGCTCCCCCCGTGGAAGAAACAAACTTGATGCGCAAAAAGTTCGCTTGTACCCCCGTCACCGGTCGCGCTTCCCCACCATCCGCCATTGCCGCTTGCAGCACAGTACTCACCGCCGTCGGCGCCGTTGCGAAGATCGTCTGCCACCGCACCGCCGTCCCGGTATCCGGCTGCCCCGCAAAACTGCAAATCGCAAACTGGCTTCCCGCCTGCGCGCTTCCCGGAAAAGCCTCGTTGTTAGAACTGAACCCTACATCTCCAGGCGCCAGCGAAATCGGCGGAAATAAATTCTGATAGCTAGGCATCTCAGCTCCTTTTTTCCATCGTCAACAAAAAATCCACGCACTCCAGCGCGCGCCCCAATGCACACCACGGCCAGTTCAAAAGCCGCAAGGTTCCAAAGTTTTGAGGAATCGGATCGGCTCCAGGCAGGCCCAAAAAGCAAACGCCCCGGCATCGCCGAGGCGCACTTGAATTAATGTCAACGTAAATCATCACAAATTAAAAAATTTATTTAGAATCGGGGGTGGCAAACCTCTTCCTGATCGCGTCGGATGCTCAAGGGCGAGCGACAAACCACTCTGTTAAAATTCTAAGGTGCAATCGAAACCAACAGCTCCCCGCCTGGCCCACATCCAGATCCATCCCATCAAATCCCTAGACCCCGTAGAAGTCCCCGCCACCACCATCGGCTCCGCCGGCAGCCTCCAATTCGACCGCGCCTGGGCCATCTATTCCCTGGATGGTCGTCTGATCAACGCCACCCGCGTCCCCGCCCTGCATCTGATTCGCGCCACGTACGAACCCAACTTCGCAACCGTTACCCTCGCCGTCCCAAACCATCGCCATAGGACCCCTAGCGCAACGTTCGCGTTTCCAGCTGACACCACCTCCGCAGCAACTTGGTTCAGCAAATTCCTGGCCTACCCCGTCATGGTTCGCCATGATCCAGCCGGGATCCCCGACGACCTCATCGCCAACGGCCCAACCATCATCTCCACGGCCTCGCTCCAAGCCGTCTGCGATTGGTTTCCCGGCATGACTATCGCTGAAGCCCGTCTGCGTTTCCGCACCACTCTGGAGCTCGACGGCGTGCCACGATTCTGGGAAGACCAACTCTTCGGCCCTGAACTTCGTAGTGTAGTTCGTTTCCATATCGGCGAAGTCGCTTTTGAAGGCAGCTATCCATGCATACGCTGCCCCATCCCCGCCCGCGATCCGCAGACCGGCGCCGACATCATCGGTTTCCAAAAACGTTTCGCTCAACAACGCCGCGCCCATCTTTCGCCCTGGTCCCACGCCAACCGCTTCGAGCACTTCTACTGCCTCGCCACCAACACCCGCATCGCCTCGACAGAATCCGGCAAGCGTCTCCACCTCGGCGACTCCTTAGTTCTCTCATAACAATTCATACCTTGCGTCATCATTTAAAATATAGTTGCTTTTGGCAACTATATGGTACAAATCATTTATGAACACTGCCACCGAGCTACATGCCTTGCAACGGCAGGTGCACACTGTGCGGACCTTCAACCGCTACTACACCATGCGCCTCGGCCTGCTGCGCGGCCGATACCTCAATAGCGAGTTCTCCCTCACCGAGGCGCGTATCCTGTATGAACTGGCCCAGGCATCAGGAATCACCGCCGCTACGCTTTGCCGCTCGTTAACCTTGGACGCCGGATACATTAGCCGCCTGCTGGCCTCGTTTGAGAAACGTGGCTTGCTTCAAACAAAACCATCCCGCCAGGACCGTCGAGCCATGCTGCTGAAGCTAACTCCTTTAGGAAAGCGTTCCGCTGCACGACTGAATCACCAGTCTTCCCGCGAAATGGAGCTGCTCCTGCAAACCGTTCCTGCTGCGGAACGCCTGGCCCTCACCCAGAGTCTGAGCAGAGCGCAGCAGATTCTTTCCTCTGCGGAAAATGCTTGCGATCAAAACCCACCCGCAAAAGTTGTACGCGCTACCCTCTCACACGCAGCAGACGCCCGGACTCTCCTGAACGAGTACTACTACGAAGTAAACGTCACACAACGGGATACGCAAAACGCCGTACACAACTTTTTGACCAGCCCAGATTCAGGTTTGTGGATTGCATATCTCAAGGAGACCCCCGCAGGCTGCGTGGTATTGCGCCCTTTGAAGCATCTTCGCTCTGCCGCAGAATGCAAACGCCTATATGTTCGCGCCCAGTTTAGACGCCGAGGCATCGCCGAAGCGTTGCTGGACGCCATGGAGGACTACGCCAGAAGTTCCTCCCTGCAACGGATCTACCTTGATAGCAAGGACGATCTTCAAGTAGCGATTGCTCTCTACCGGCGGCGAGGCTATAAGCCCTGCAAACGCTACAACGACAACCCGCAAGCCACGATCTTCCTTCGAAAATTCCTCAAGCGTCCTGCGTAGCGCCGCTTTCCGTGCTGGTCCGCTGAATCAACCGTTCTTCGCGTGTGGTCGTTCAATCCCCACCACTGAAATATTTCCTCGGCGGAAACATCCCGCGCCTTAGCAATTCTTCGCCGCAGCGCTGCCGGATCTGCTCCGTCCAATTCAGCCACCTTCGCTCGCTCAAACCAATAAAATGTCGCGCCGTGTCATAAGGCGCCAGCTGCAGCAATCTCGCTCCGTTCATCACTGCCTCCACCCACTTACGTAATGGCTGCTCTATATGGGTTATGAGACTGAATTCTCGCGAACGCGCACGGAACCTCCGTGCACACACGGACGCTTTCGCATCCGCGGTCTCACGGTTAATCGATAGAAGTTATCGCGGGAAAATCGCTAGAAACTTGCTGCGGGAATTGTGATCCACGAATTTCGCGCCGTCGCTAGCCAAATGAAACTAAGCCGAACGAGTGCGTTAAAACGACTCCGTCCCACTTATCTGGATTCAAAAACCACTGTGAAGTTTATTTTCCGAAGCAGAACTTATCGTGCGGTTGTTTCTGGGACCGGAGTTTTCTCTAGCAGTTGTTCTTTGCGGTAAACCAGCGAATTGATGTCATACGTGGCCAGTTCAAATCCATGTCCATGCGTAATCGCGTCCGTCGGACACGCTTCCACGCAATACCCGCAAAAAATACACCGCGAATAATCGATGTTGTACACGCTGGCGTATCGTTCGCCCGCGGAAATTCGGTTCACGTCGGTATTTTCCGCCGCTTCAATATAAATGCAGTTCGCCGGGCATGCCGCGGCGCACAAAAAGCAGCCCACACACTTCTCCAGCCCGTTCTCATCGCGATGCAGTACGTGAATCCCGCGATAACGCGCCTGAAAATGCACCTTCTCGTACGGATAATTTTCCGTAACTGTTTTGCGGAATATATTGCGAAATGTGACGCTGAAGCCCTTCGCTAACGTACTGAAAGTTTCAGCTACTTCCCGGAGGCCTGATGCCATGCTCTAACTCTAGCAAACGCCCACCCGCCGGGCAAACTCATCCACCGATGATCCACCAATTACCGCGCCGCCTGCGCGCTGCTCGCCAGCGAATTGATAATCAACTTTCCGTGAAATCTGCCGTTCTCGATAAATATCTCGCTGGTATGTCGCCCCCCGATCACCACGCCGGCCAGAAAAATCCCCGGCACATTGCTCTCTAGCGTCTCCGGATTCAACTCCGGCTTCAGCGTTTTTTCATCCAGCTTCACTCCCAGGTTCTTGATAAATGTATAGTCCGGATGATATCCCGTCAGCGCGAACGACTGTTTCGCTGGCAGTCGCTTCTCCCCGCTTTTATTTTCAACCACTACGTATTCTTCCGTAAATTCCTTCACCCGCGTATTAAACAGCCCGGTAACCTGTTTTGCCTTGATCCGATTCTCAATATCCGGTCGCACCCAATATTTAATCGTCGCCCCCAGCTCCGCGTCGCGATGCACCAGCGT
>DATNKL010000082.1:0-8644 GCA_035603415.1 Candidatus Acidiferrales bacterium | reverse complement strand
TGCTCTATGCCATGACCTTTCAACTTACTGATGGCACGATTCTGGCTTTTTTCTGGATTCATTTGGGCTTTCTGGCGTCTGCCGCCATACTTTACGGTGAACCGAGCCCGGAATCGGCGTCTCAGCCGGCTGCCTTATTCGGCGCTTAACGGCTGGCTGACCAGGGGCGGCATAACCATGACGTGACGTAGCTATCCAGAGCGCAATTACGTAGAATATTTCCTGGATGCACAATAAAAACGGAGCGATTTCTAGGGCTGCCGCAGGCATTTTATTATCAATCGATAAACGATTGTATGATGTCGCGCCCGGCGCGCAAGGACTTGTGGCGGACTGCTGCACGGTGCCGTCAGTTACATGGGCTGAGCAGTCGCAGACCTCACGTCGATCATTAAGGAATCGAGAATATAGACCATGTTAAACGCGTCCAATTGGAACGCTCTGGCGGAATTTGATCCGCTGTGGACTATCCTTTCAGAACCCGACAAGAAGTTTGGTAAGTGGAATCGCGAAGAATTCTTCAGCAGCGGGGCGCGTGAGGCTCAGCGTGTCCTGGCGATGTGCAAAGCCAACTCCATCGATATTTCATTTGATAGATTCTTGGATTTTGGTTGTGGCGTGGGAAGAATGACCCGCGGACTTTCCGGGTTTTTCGATTCTGGCGTAGGAGTGGATGTTTCGGGGAAAATGATCAGTTTGGCGAGACAATTTAATTCTGATGTGAAGCATTGCGAGTTTATCGCCAATGAGTCGGCTACCCTGCCGTTTGCGGATGAAAGATTTGACTTTGTTTTTACCGTACTGGTGCTGCAGCATCTGCCAAGCAAAGATTTGATCTTCAGGTATATCGCGGAATTCATCAGGGTGGCCAAGAAACACGGGGTGGTCGTTTTTCAACTGCCTATTCAAGTTCCGCTGCGACAACGGTTTCAGCTGCGGCGCAGATTGTGGTCGGTGCTGTCGTTTTTACAGGTTCCCAAGCGCTGGCAATTTGAGAGTCTGGGCCTGGCACCGATAAAAATCAATGGGGTTTCGCGAAAGAATATCGAGACCTTTATGGCCGCGCAAGGCGCGCCAGTACGAGCGGTCGAAAGGTTTGATCTTTCGGAGGGACGATTTCATAGCAACTATTACATCGCGGTTAAGGGCGGCTAACGGTCGGGAGCAAGCATGAAGCTTATCGTTAAGGGAATCGCCGCATTGTTTTTTTTATCGCTGGGATGGATTTCTGCGAACGCGCAGTGCATCGGCGATGAGAGCGGTTGCCGCAAGACGATTCCCCATTTCGTAAAGTTTGCCGGCACCCTCAAACAGTTCAGTGGCGCCTCCACCGATCGGGTGGTAGCCCTTAAATTTGCAATTTATTCCACGGCCACTGGCGGGTCGCCGTTGTGGCAGGAAATACAGAACAGCCAATTAGATTCGCAGGGGCATTATGAAGTGATGCTGGGGACGACGGCAACCGATGGAATCCCCTTGGATTTGTTTAGCGCCGGTGAATCCCGTTGGCTAGGGGTGCAGCCGGTGTGGCCGGGGGAAGTGGAACAACCTCGTGTGATGCTGGTAAGTGTGCCCTATGCAATGGAAGCCGCCAACGCCCAGACTCTGGGTGGATTGCCGGCCTCGGCGTATGCAAAAGTGGCTTCTACTAACACGGCTGAGATTGCCACTGCGTCAACGGCACCAACCGCGACCGGAACTGTGGTTCCCTCCGCCACAAGCTCGACAACGGCGAATTCCGGGTCCACTGCCAATTCTTCAGTCTCGGTAGTGACGGCCCTCGCGACGCCGTCGCCATCCTCGGTCTCAGCGGTTCACACCCCAAACACAGTACCGAAATTTGCAGCAGGGGGAGCGCTACAGGATTCCCAAATTACCGACTTGGACGGCGTGGTGGCCTTGCGCAATCTGGAGAACACCATCTTTGCCGACCGCTTTCCCAATGGCGTCCCGGATGCGGTGGCTGCCTGTCCAGCGTCGGGATGCATCATCTATGCGGCGTCCCCGAACGTGAATCTTAATTTGGGCTTCATCGATCCAGGAACTAAAGCAATCACTATTTACCTTGGCCCCTACGTTTACACGGTGAATCAGATTACCCTTCGCAAGGCGCTTAAGATTATCGGCATGGGAGCTGCAGGCGGGGTCAACGGCAGTCCAACTTGTAGTGTGGCCTTGCCATGTAATGGGACTACGCTGCAATCCATCAATGGTAACAATCCGGTTTTTGTTATACCCCAGACCAACAACACACCTGCGACCAACGTGCTGTTGTCCGGATTCCGCATCCTGGGATCTGCTGGAAACTCCAATGAAGATGGTTTTTTCCTGGATACCAGTTCATCCCTGAATACCGGTTTGTGGTATTCCACGCTGGATGACATTTATCTCGAGGGCTTTCGTGGAATCGCCATTCACGTCAAGGGGCGGAATAACGATTTCGCTTCCGCGACGCAGTGGATTTTATTCAACAATGTGGTGGTGTTTCGCATGCCAGGGGGGGCTAACGCTCTGAGGCTAGAGGGAGCTACCTTTGAACTGCGCTTCCGAAACTGCGAATTCGATGGCCAAGCCATCGGAGACGGCACTAACATTTATATTGGCGGGGTGGCTGGAGGCACCAGCGGCTATCCGACAAGCCTTGTTTTTGAAGGCCTAGTTTCGCAACGCGCTGCTCTAGCAGTTCAAATGGACGGAGGTTTGAACCTGACTTTCTACGGTTCGCATCATGAGTTGTTATTCAACGGATATCAAATTACGGACAATACAAATATTGGAACCCGGGGCGTAACTATTTCCGATTCCTACTTTGCAGGTAACGTGGGTATTAATGGTGGCGCGGGATTTGACTTGAATGTTGGCACCTCGAACGTTTTCGGCGTGGTGTTCGCGCACAATCAGATTTTTGGCCCCCCCGATTCGGTTGTGAAAAGCACCAATCTCGCTAGCGTTGTTTACCAGGACAATTTATATTATGCGGGAAATCTCCCTCCCACTGCTGGTCTCACGACCCAAATGTCTCCGGCTACCACGATTAATATTCTGGGCGTACACACCATCGGTTTGAATCCGTCTGCAACGCCGATTACCACGATTAACAGTGGATTGGGTCCAGGAGAAATGGTTACGTTCTTTGTGTTAGGGAGTGGTTCGGTGACGTTTCACTCTGGGGGAAATATTGATTTGGCCGGAATGATGTCTCTGCCAGTCACGGGCACCGTAACTATGGTGAGGTCGGATCTTGGCGGCTTGCTGTGGAAGATTGTCTCGCAATGGAATCCGACGCTTCCTCCTACTACTCCTACAGCCACAGCTGCCCGTGCGCAAAAAACTGCCAGCCCTGGCGTCGCGGGAACCGCCCGAGAATAGGCTGTAGTTTGACAAAGCATTCTAGATTGAACCCAAGACTCAGGAGCTAACCGGTTGGGATAAATTGCAAAGGAGCGAATTACAGTCCGCTTTAATTTTAATCTCGATTTATCGATGCCGGAGTGGCGTTCTTTACCGCGATGTATAAGACATCAATGTGATCGGGGGTCAGCCGGCCAAAGGAAATCACGGAGGTAAACTTCACTACAGTCCTGATCATCGTTCTGAGCGCCCAATTCGAGCCCTCACGCCGGAACCCGTCGCCGTAACACCCAAGACATTTCATGCCTCGCGCGGCGATAAACGTACAGAGCTGCTCGCGGTCGATGACCGGATGGTAAAAGGTGGGGTATGGCGCGTGTCCCGGTGTACCTGCGTGCTTAAAGCCGTAGATACGGCGGTAAAACCAGACGTGGGCCCCATACGGAAGAACGCGCGCGAGGAATCCACGGGCTGACCGGGGGTCGGGCAGACGCATGATCAATAGTCCGCCGGGCCGAAGCCACTTCACGAAATTTTGCAGCGCGACGTCCGCTCGGGGCACGTGCTCCAGGACAAAGCTGCTGTAGACGACGTCAAAAGAAGCTTCCGGCAACTCGGCGGCGCACAGATCGCCGCAGATGGCGATATCCAAGTCGCGGGTTTTCGTCTTGCGTAACTCGAGAGCTGCGGGATCCAGGTCGATGCCCGTGAGCTTGTACTCAAGATCCTGCAAGTCGATCAGCCAGCACTGGCCACACCCAGCCTCGAGGATCGACAATGGACGGCCCAATTTTCTGCCATGCTCCAGGATGGCGTCGCTCTGAAGCTGCGCGAGCTCAGCCACGCTCGAAGTCTGCACCACCGCAGGAACGATTTGGTCTATTATCGTCGTCGTGAATCCATCTCCATCTCTTATCATGCGAATTTTAAATCAAATTATCAAGGAATCGGCGCGGCGATACCGTGCAACGATTTACGCAAGATTACTTGGGATATGCACACTGACGGAGTAGGCTCTTAATTTAATTTCGCCTTATCGGGCGACCTACCTCCACCATCCATTGCTTTGTATCGTTCCGCGGTTTTGTCAGCTACGAATCTAGGATTGGCTCCCCAGAGTGGCACGTTCCAGAACCCTAGTCAGGTCTTGTTCACGATCGCAGCGGTCGCCGGTAACGGTATATCGCTATATCGTAGAGGAGCGGTAGGCCCGTTCGGCGTCCTGGGCAGTCTCAGAATTGCCCGGCACGGAATTAACGAATGGGTTCGCCGTTACCTTTCGTCACAGCGGCTCCGGTAAACGGCGCTCCGAATCGCGCTGGTCCGTTTGCAATTGCGATTTCAGTCCCATTCTAGTTATCATGAGCCCATGCAAGCTGGAATACTGGTAAAGCGAATACTCGGGAACTCCACGGTAAGGAATGCTGTGAGAATGTGCGTGTATTTTCCCGTAGAGTTATACGAAACAATCACTCGAAAGCGATCCCCGCTCATTCCGCCACGCGGTATGCGTTTCAATGATACGAATACTTATATCTCGTTAGGAAAACGCCACCTCGACCTGCTGGCTAGCGATTACCAGTTGCGGCCCGAGGACAATGTTCTTGATGTCGGTTGCGGAACTGGCAGCATGGCCTTGCCCCTCACCGGGTATCTTACCGTCGGAAAGTATGAGGGCTTTGATATTGTTCCGTCCTGGATCGCCTGGTGCCAGTCGCACATTACGCCCGGAAATCCTAGTTTTCGATTCATTTTTATCGATGTTTACAGCAAGCATTACAACTCGTCTGGGAAATTGACCGCCGATACACTCAAGTTCCCTTATCAGAGTGGGACCTTCGACTGCGTTCTGCTTCAGTCTATCTTCACGCACATGCTTCCTGCGGGAATCCGCAACTACCTCCATGAACTGTCTCGGGTCATGAAGACAGGGGCGCGCGCTTCTATTACGACCTTTCTCCTTAACAAAGAGTCTTCCGCAGCCATCCAAAATGGCCGAAGTGCAATTCCTTTTCAGTATCGCTTGGGCGACTGCTTAGTCATCGATCAGAAGTTTCCCGAAAGTGCAATTGCAGTACCCGAAGACCAGTTAATGGCTTGGTTTTCTGAGGCTGGTCTCGCAGTGACGAAAATAGCGTACGGTTCTTGGGCTGGCAGGAACGGCTGCGAGAATCTACATGATGATTTGATGGTTCATAAACCTTAACATATTTACTGCACCTTTCTTTTGGAATCCTATTGCCAACCGCGGGGCGGCACAGGTCGCCCCGATTCTCTTCGATCCAAATAACGTAGCTGTTGTGGGGTTACTATCGTAGGAATTCACGCGAGTGTGACTAAGGGACTCGATCATGTTGATGCAGTTTCCTTCTGATGCGTTTCGCATTCTCGCATTCATGCTTTAGGTAAAACAGCTCGTCATTAAGAGAGTGCTTTAATACTAGCCGCATCAGAGGAGCAAAAATCAGCGCAAGGAGTCCCGCATAGATCTGTTCGGTTTGGACAAAAACTCCGTCCTTGGCAGGAATAACCGACCACACCCGGATCGCCCTCATTCCCAGGGAACGCCAGGCCCATTTAATACGCTGCGTCGGCTCTACCGAGTGAATAAACGAAACGACGGGCACTCCCCAGCGTTTCCAGTGAATCTCACCGCTGACTGCCAGTTGGCCATTCAAACGCATTTTTGTGACTTTCTTGTTCCACGCCGGCCAATTTTGGAAATCCCAGCTATGCCGCGCATGGGAATCCACTAACACCACCAGGTCGTCAGAACTGACCAAACGTTGTTCGCTGGAGCTGCGATGTGAATCTGGGCCAATTCCCAAACCTCTGGATTTCCGTACGGACTTATAGCCACACAAGCCTCCAAAACCGAACGAGAGATAATTCAGATCAATCGTACCAAGCATCGACAAAAATGGACCTGTGAACTGCGGGAATTTCAATGAGCCAATTCTACTTGGACGGTAAGTACATTTCGAACAGATGGCCCAGGAAGCCACGTTGCTGGATTATCTTCACGAAGTGGAGCATGGGGCAGCACGCATCGCGCGACTCGATAATGCGATTACCGAGGCAGTGAAAAGTGCGCTGCCGCAGATGCGCGCAGTGATCGAGGCATTGCAGGCGCTACGAGGGATCGCGCATGTTTCAGCAGTGACGGTGGTAGCCGAACTGGGGGAGCTTTTGCGGTTCGCTAGGGCCAGGCAGTTAATGGCAGTTGCTTGTAGTTGACAGGTCATTCCATATCAGAACTACACAGAATAGAGGCTATCGTAATAACATGCGCAGCGATGGGCTAACACCCTCTCTGCCGAGAAAATCGCTGTCATACACATGCCTGTTGACACAGCAAGGACCTAGTTTCGTTTTGCGTTATGGGTTATCGTAGTAAATGGCAGCAGGATGGAAGTCTGTGAAATTGTAGATGAACAATTATGACATTGCTGTAGCCTACCGAATTTATCCCAAGGTCTCCAAGCCAGCGCTGGGGCTGCCATTTAGCGATAATAAACTGCAGCTATCAGAAATTTGTTTGCGATCCTTCAAGGAATCGCTGGGTGGCCTGCGCGCCAAAATCTGGGTTGTGCTGGACGACTGCCCGGACGACTACGCGGAAATGTTCCAGAAGTATTTCGCGCCCGAGGATTTAATGCTTATCCGATTGCCTGCGGCAGGCAATCGAGCCACTTTCGGGAAGCAAGTCGATATTCTGCTGCAACAGACGGACAGCGACGTGGTGTACTTCGCGGAAGATGATTACGTTTATCTTCCCAACCAGGTTCCGCGCATGGTGGATTTTCTGCGGGCTTATGACGATGCGGACTTCGTTTCTCCGTACGATCATCTGGATTGCTATACCTGCGAGGTGCATCGCTTCCCGAGATGGATGCGCGTTCAGGGCGATCACCACTGGAGAACCGCGGCATCCACCTGTTTGACATTTCTGACCCGCAAGCGAACGCTGCAGCGCCATCGCTACACATTTCGCAGTTACTTGTGGCGCAACCACGATTGCAGTTTGTGGCTGAGCCTCACTAAGCTATCGGTGTTTCATCCTTTGGAGTTTGTGCGTCTGCTGGCGCGCGAGCCGTTGTTCGCCAAGATGATCGCCAAGGCCTGGCTGTATGGCTGGCCACAAATTCTTTTTGGCAAGCGGATGAAATTGTGGGTGCCGGTACCCGGGTTGGCTACACATTTAGACAGCAAGGCGCTGTCGCCGTCGATTGATTGGGTAAGCATGATGAATAATATCGCGCAGGATGTGCAGTTGAATTCCAATTCTGGCGCGCTGCGCGTGACGGAAGCGACGCCGGTGCTTCAGCGCCAAGCGATGGGAAGCTAAGTTGAAACCACGCTGCACAGTAATCGTGCTGAATTACAACGGAGAAAAGTTGTTGCCGGCCTGTCTGGATAGCCTGGCGCGGCAAACCGGCGAGTCCATCGATACCGTCATTGTGGACAATGCTTCGACCGATGGCTCGGCGGCACTGGTAGCGCAGAACTATCCGTGGGCGCGCTTGCTCTCGCTGGATAAGAATTATGGTTTTACCGGCGCGAACAACGCAGCGCTGCGCGACGCGCTTTCTCGTGGCAGCGAATTCGCTCTACTGCTGAACAACGACACCTATGCGGACCCTGATTTCATTGCCGAATTGCTGGCGGTGATGGACAGCGATCCCAAGATTGCGGTGGTTTGCCCCAAAATATATTTCGCTGCGCAGCCAACTTCGTTGTGGTACGCAGGCGGGGATTTCAGCTTGTGGACTGGCCTGACCAAGCACCGCGGGTGGAAGCAGCTGGACAAAAATCGGTTCGATGCCGGCGGCGATATTACTCAGGCGACCGGTTGCGCTATGCTGGTACGTGCCAGCGCGATGCGCGAAGTCGGTCTGCTGGACGAACGATTTTGGATTTATGCCGAGGATCTGGACTGGTCGGTGCGATTTAAAAAGGCCGGGTACCGGTTGGCCTTCGCTCCTCGGGCGCGTCTCTGGCACATTGATGGCGCAACGAACGTAAAGGTGTTGGGCAAGGGCAGCGAAGAGCGGCGCCAGTTTCTGAGCACCCGCAACATGATTTTTGTGGCCCGCAAGCACGTGCGCTGGTGGCAAGCGCCTTCTCACGCGCTGGGCTTCGCGGTCCGACATGTGGCGTTCTACACTGCTTTGCGATTGTGGCGCCGCGATTTTCGAGCGCTGTGGGCCATCTATCGCGCCGTGGGCGAAGGCTTAAGCACGCCATTGCATTCTGAGGACGAAACGAAAGTTGATACCGATCCGGTGAGAGC
>DATNKL010000115.1:0-3047 GCA_035603415.1 Candidatus Acidiferrales bacterium | reverse complement strand
CGCCATGAAGATTCGCCGTCCTGCCGTCGCTGGTAAGGCCCACGTTGCCGCCGAGGTCGAGTTGATCGGCATTGCCGCTGCCATCAACAGAGCTTGGGCCGTTTACTACAAAGCCAGAATAGGTAATGCTCGGCCCCCTGTCGCCGATTGGGATTGCGCCACGCAGTTGCACGCCGACGCCGTTGCCTGGTAGAACCGATCGCGGTAGCGGGGTATCGGGGATTTTGTTCAACCAGCCCGCGCTACGCTCACTATAAGTGCCCAGCGGCAGCAGCATGTTCCCACCCACGAATGTGATGTAGTCATTGATCAGGTAATCTAAGGTCGCGAAGCTGAGATTGACGGTCGTGGTGTAACCGGAGCCACTTGGCGCATTGTTTTGGATGATGAAATCAAAGCCGGCTTCGAAGAGGATCTTATCGCCGCCACGGAATAAGAAGATCGGGGCAAAATCGGATAAGAGGAAGGCGCCGTGCTGGTGGGAAACCTTGGCGAATTGAACTTCAGCGTCTCCGACAATGCTGAAATCATGGGTCGCCAACGGACCCGATGACTCGGTGGGGACGCTTTCTACCTCAGTGGAGGGGGTTGCGGCTTGTGGCGTTGTAGCCGTGGCGACTTGTTTTCCTTCGCTTACGCTTGCTGCGGGTGGAGGACCCTTGGCGGGCGCAGCTGGCTTTTCGGCCGCAGTTGCCGGCGCGCTGGCATTTGTCATTTGTTGAACTACCGCCTTCAAGCTCTCCAGTTCTTTCTTCATCGCTTCGTGGTCGGCCTTGAGCTTGTCGTATTCCGCGCGTGAGACGTAATTTGAAGCGGGCGAAGCCGCCGCGTCAGCAGATGGCGCGGCGACATCTTGGCCTCGAGTTGTAAATGGATTCAGGAGCAAAGCGGCCGCAGTAACAAAGCCTGCAGCCACGACGACTAGTGCGGTGGGAATAAGGCGGCCCACCTATTTACCCGCTAAACTCTTGATGTAATTCACAAGCTCCCAGCGCTGTGTTTCCGACAAAGATCCCTTCCAGGAAACCATCGGCGATCGTCCTTCCGAGATTTTCCAAAACAGCGCGCCATCGCTTTCTCCTGATCTAATGCGCGCACCTAAATCAGCCGGCTTCTTTTCTAATGCGGCTCCGCCCGGGCCATCGCCTTTTCCAGTCGGCCCGTGGCAGGTCTGGCAGTTTGAGACATAAAGCTTCTGACCGGCCGCAAGTGTGGTCGCGTTTGCCGGCACCGGATTCGGCCGGTTGGCGGCGCTGGGCGGAGCTTTCCAATCTGAGCTGCTTTGCGCCAGCAACGGCCCGCTAATCGAGAAAAGCCCCAGCACGATCAGTGCTCTCGAACAACTGGCAGCGGAATTTCGCGATTTTCTCATGCGAGCAATTGGGGATCTGAATTTTTTTAAATTGGATCAGGTGGACGCCGCGCTGCTTCTTTCTTTGCGCCATAGGGCGTCGATGCTCCAAAGTCCCGGGCCGTAGAAGATGATGTAAAAGAAAACCCAGCAATACAACAGGGCGAGTTCGCCTCCATTCATGATGGGGAAAAACTTCGCCTCGAGCGTGGGCACAGCTCCGACGTAAAACATGAAATAAGCCACCGCCATCTCGCCGCTCGCGAGAAACGCCGCGATGCGTGTGAACAATCCAAATGCAATGAGAAATCCGCAGACGAGTTCGATAGTGCCCGCGACAAATGCGAGCCCTGACATCCCGTGACCGCCACCGGGATACGCGAAGAGCTTCTGCCCGCCATGACACGCATACGTCAAGCCAACAATCAGTCGCACGATGCAGTAAACTGGGCCCGCAAATCGATTCAGAGAGTTCATGTGGCAAGGCTGATGTCGATCTTCTGTGTCAAGCTTGACATTTCAGCGAACTTTTACGGAAAATATTCTGCGCCTTTTCCGCAGGCCGATCGCGGCTTCGGACATGCAGAGGAAGGCGTCCGCTTGGAGCTCTGCGGTTTCTGCCTGCGAGGATTTTGGTTCATGGTGAGCTGACCCGAGGTTAACCAGACCTCCCGTTTTAGCTCCGCATCCCTACGGAAAAACTGCGCATCTTTTCGCATGGCGGGTAAAAGTGCGCATTTTCCCGCTTGCGCCGCTGCGCCGCGAATCATTAAACATCAGCGGACTGCCCGCGATAATCGCTCGGCGACCGACCGGTGACTTTTTTGAACGTGCGGTTGAATTGTGACAGCGACTGGAAGCCGATCTCGAACGCGACTTCGCTGATTCGCAGATTTGGATTCTGCAAAAGATTGCGCGCTTTCTCGATGCGAGTGCGGGCGACGAATTCGATGAAGTTCAGCCCAGTGGTCTCCTTGAATTTTTCGCTGAAATAATTCGCGCTCATGTTCACCACTCGCGCCACGTCGGGCAGAGAAAACGCTTCGCGATAATGCTGGCTAACGTAATCACGCGCGCGCGAGACGGCTTCAGGCTCGGCGTGGCCGCTTTGCAGCGTGAGCTGATCGGCGCACAACGCCAGGTGCTGCGCGAAGATAGTCAGCAGCTGGATGAGCGCTTCGTATTGCTGCCGGGGAAGGACACGAGTGTTGAAGTAAGCTTCCTCGATTTTTTTCAAATCAACGTCCGTGCCCCATTTGATGAGGGTTTTGGCAATAGAATTGAACCGGCTTTTTTGCGGATGGTGCAGCAAAATGTGGCCGGTATGAAGAAATGCGATCAGCTTATCGCCCACACGCACCGGCACCGCCGTTTCACACAAACCGGCGAAACATTTCAATGTCTTCGGGCGGAATTGCGCTTCTTCTTCGAGCTTGCGTTGCAAGGCATAACACTCGGCGCAGGTGGTGTTGGTCTTGGCCATCAACGCGCAGAACGGATTCTCCTGGCGCCGCGCAAAGTGAATCATGTTGAGCATTTCCGGCGCGTGGAGAGCCAACGGCAACCCCGTACCGCGTGTGAACGCGCGCTCATAGTCGTGATAGATCTTCGATTGCGACAATGCACCGAGCATGCGGTTATCGTTTTTCTTCATGAGTTGCTGTGATGGTACTGTGCCGCGGCTGCGGTGATCACA